>JBATIW010000566.1:0-9002 GCA_049668005.1 Maribacter sp. | reverse complement strand
ATAATTATGAAATTGTCGATTTAGGTGTTATGGTTCCTCCCGAGAAAATCATTAATACTGCAAAAGAGGAAAATGTGGATATCATTGGTTTAAGTGGGCTGATAACACCCTCATTGGATGAAATGGTATTTCTTGCCAAAGAAATGGAACGACAAAATTTCAACGTTCCATTGCTTATTGGAGGTGCCACCACCAGTAAAGCCCATACCGCGGTAAAAATCGATCCTCAATATCAAAGTACGGTAGTTCATGTAAACGATGCCTCTAGAGCTGTAACGGTGGTTGGAGAATTGCTTCAAAAAGAAAGTGCTGTAGCATATAAAAAGGCCATTAAACTTGACTACGAAGTGTTTCGCGATAAATTTTTAAAACGTTCCAAGCATAAGGAGTATAAGACAATCCAAGAAGCCCGGAATAATAAATTTCAAATTGATTGGACGGCAACGGAAATTATTAAACCAAAAGAATTGGGAATCCAAGTAATCCATAATTTGGATCTAGAAAAATTGGTGCCCTATATTGATTGGACCCCCTTCTTTAGAAGCTGGGAACTGCATGGAAGATATCCAGATATTCTAACGGATAAGGTTGTAGGTGCACAAGCCACTGAATTGTTCTCTGATGCGCAGGTGATGTTGAAAAAAGTAGTGGAAGAGAAGCAATTGACAGCAAGAGGAGTTTTTGGACTCTTTCCTGCCAATACGATTAACGAGGATGATATTGAAGTTGATTTAATTGAAGGAAAACAGATTTTCCGTACATTAAGACAGCAATTAAAAAAACGGGTAGGTGCACCTGATATCGCCCTATCTGATTTCATCGCTCCAAAAGAAACCGGAATCCAAGATTATATCGGCTGTTTTTGCGTCAGTACAGGATTTGGTACGGCAGAATTGGCCACGGAATACGAGGAAAAGCATGATGATTACAATTCAATAATGATAAAGGCATTAGCAGATCGTTTAGCAGAGGCTTTTGCGGAGTATATGCATAAAGAGGTGCGTACGAAACATTGGGGCTATGCGGCGAATGAGCATTTGAATAATGAAGATTTGATCAAGGAATCATACAAAGGAATTCGGCCAGCACCTGGTTACCCTGCTTGTCCAGACCATCTGGAAAAATTGACAATTTGGGAGATTTTGGGAGTTAAGGAAAAGATTGGTGTTGAACTTACGGAGAGCTTGGCCATGTGGCCTGCCGCAAGTGTAAGCGGGTATTATTTTGGGAACCCAGAAGCGCGTTATTTTGGATTAGGTAAAATAAAGGAAGATCAAGTTGATGACTATGCAAAACGAAAGGAAATGCCATTGAAGAATGCGGTGAAATGGTTAGCTCCCAATATTGCAGAGGATTAAATAATTTGAAATACTAGATGAAGGTTACAGATCATATATTAAATGCCAAGGGGGAGACATTGTTCTCTTTTGAATTGATTCCACCAGTAAAAGGTAGAAACATACAGCTACTGTATAATAACATTGATCCTTTAATGGAGTTTAATCCTCCATTCATAGATGTGACTACTTCACGCGAAGAATATGTATACATTGATCGCGAAGGTCTATTGGACAAAAAATTAACACGTATGAGACCAGGTACAGTGGGTATTTGTGCTTCGATAAAGCATAAGTATCATGTTGACACGGTGCCACATGTACTGTGCGGTGGATTTACAAAAGAAGAAACTGAATACCTTCTAGTTGATTGTCATTATTTAGGCATTGATAATGTAATGGCCCTAAGAGGTGACGCCATGCGTGAGCAGAAGTATTTTGAGCCAACAAAAGGTGGGCACCCTTATGCCGTAAACCTCGTGAAACAGATCCAGAATTTAAACTGTGGTAAGTATCTTCATGAAGTAATAGAAACTGATGATTGTGCCAACTTCTGTATTGGTGTTGCCGGCTATCCTGAAAAGCACTTGGAGGCACCTTCATTACAATCAGATTTAAAGCGATTGAAACAAAAAATTGATGCTGGAGCAGATTACGTAGTAACACAAATGTTCTTCGATAATAAAAAGTTTTTTGAATTTGTTGAAGCAGCTCGGGAAATTGGGATTAATGTACCGATTATTCCTGGGATAAAGCCAATTGCTGTGAAAAGACATTTGCAATTATTGCCGCAAGTATTTCGCATAGATTTGCCCCAAGATTTGATTGACGCTGTTGACGATTGCAAGGACAATAAAGCAGTTCGTCAAATAGGCATTGAATGGGCAATTCAGCAGTCCAAGGAATTAAAGGCCGCGGGGGTACCGGTATTGCATTATTACTCCATGGGTAAATCAGACAATATTCAAGCGATAGCCAGAGGCGTGTTTTAATATGTTGTTTACTGCTGCAACTGCTAGATGAGTGGTTCTTCAAGCCATACGTAAATAGAAATGTATTAACTTCGTGCTTTGCTATAAGCACTTCCAACGTACCATTGCACCTCATGAACGTAAGATTACTCCCTGTATTTATTTTGGTATTTACAATTGGATTCTCTCAAAATGATGATGGGAAATTAAGAAAATATACAATTGACCTTAATCAATATTATGGTTCTATATTGCTTCATAATACTGATATTTCACATCTCATTTCTGACCACCCTGCAGGGTTGATTCTCAGTTATAACCGCAAAACTTACGGAGATGAAAAATGGCAGGAAGAATTTAATTATCCAGATATTGGAGGTTCATTTGTTTATCAGAATATGAACAATTCCACATTGGGTCATAATTTTGGAGTATATGCACACTACAATTTCTATTTTTTCAAAAGATTCATGCAATTTCGAATAGGTCAGGGAATTGCCTACAATACAAACCCGTATAATAAATTTGAAAATTTCAGGAATAACGCCTACGGTTCCCATTTCATGAGTTCAACCTATCTCATGTTGAACTATCATAAAGAGAATATATTCAAAGGGCTTGGTATTATAGCCGGTATCTCTTTGGTTCATTATTCAAATGCCAATTTTAAGGCCCCGAATACATCTACAAACACATTTGCCCTGAATGCAGGTTTGATCTATGATTTGGATGGTGGACTGGAAATCGGGTATTTGGTCAACCCGGAAAAAGAAAGGATAGTTGAACCTATTAAATACAATTTCGCCTTTAGATTCGGATTAAATGAAAGTGATGTTATTGACTCCGGACAATATCCTTTTTATATTGTCTCGGCATATGCCGATAAGCGCTTAGGAAGAAAAAGTGCGATTCAACTTGGAGCTGATGTTTATTTTTCTAACTTTTTAAAGGAACTGATTCGATTTCAGTCTATTTCATTTCCCGAGAATGGGGTTTCAGCCGATGATGATTTTAAACGGGTTGGGGTATTCCTGGGACATGAACTGTTTATTAATAGAATGTCAGTAATTTCCCAATTAGGTTACTACGTTTATTATCCGTTTGATTTTGAAGGGCAGATGTATAATAGGGTGGGCTTGAAAAGATATTTTGGAAATAAGGTCTTTGGTGCCATAACATTGAAATCACATGGCGCAAAAGCAGAGGCAGTTGAATTCGGAATAGGGGTACGGTTGTAGAAAAATGAGTTAAGAGTTAAGAATTATGAGATTAGAGTTGACATTTAACAAAGGGAATTGTCCCCTTGAGGGGACTTCAGGGGTGTTTTCTAAACTTTGGAAGTATGTTTTTGGATTCTTATGTTTTATGTATTTAGTTTCCTGCAACAATGAGAATGCACCGGATTGTTTTCAAGATGCAGGTGATATTCTGCGAGCAGAAGTACAATTGGATAATTTCTCGAAAATTACAGTATTTGAGAAAGTGGAACTGATATTAAAACAAGGCGACATACAAAAAGTGGAAATAGAAACTGGGGAGTTTCTTAAAAAAGAAGTTACAGCAAGGGTAGAAGGTGACCGCTTGATTTTACGCAATGGGAATGGGTGTAATTTCTTAAGGGAATATGGCCTGACCCGAGTTTACATAACGTCGCCAAATATAACTGAGATTCGAAGCAGTACAGGGTTGCCCATACAAAGTGATGGTATTTTAGGGTATCCATCGCTGCAACTTTTCTCCGAAAGTTTTGTTGACCCGGAAGCGGAGACTACCGATGGCGAATTTGATTTGGAATTGGATACAGAAAATGTAGTCGTAGTCGTTAATGGCATTGCGTATTTTAAATTAAAAGGAAATACTGGGAATTTAAGTATTACGGTCGCGGCAGGAGATTCACGAATTGAAGCGGAAAACTTAGTTGCGAACAACGTGAGCTTAAATCATAGAGGTACTAATGATGTGCAAATTAATCCACAACAATCAATTTCTGGCGTTATCCGGGGTACTGGTGATGTTATTAGCTTCAACCAACCGGCAACTGTAGATGTTGAAGAGTTGTATACAGGAAGACTTATTTTTAAGAATTGAAATCTTTTATAACATATTTTAAAAACCTCTTCACCTCTCAAAGAGAGGAATTGGACAAAACCCAAACGCTGGGAATCAAAAAAGCAGATGGGGTACTAAACTCCTTGATCGAAGAAAAAAAGATTCCCGGTTTGGCCATTACAGTCCTGAATAAAGGAGAGCTACTTTTTCAAAAAGGCTACGGCTATGCCGATTTAAAAGATAAGAAAAAAATAAATCCAAAGCGAACTGTTTTTAGGGTTGCAAGCGTATCCAAAAACATTGCTGCCACGGCTCTAGGACAAATGGTGAAAGATGGGATAATGGATTTGGATGCTTCCTTATATCAATACGTCCCTTATTTTCCTAAAAAGAAATACGATTTCACCATTAGGCAATTGGCCGCCCATACGGCCGGAATAAGAGGATATCGGGGAAAGGAATACGGATTGAACGAGTCTTATTCCATAAAGGATGGTTTACGGATTTTTAAAGATGATGCGTTGCTTTTTAAGCCTGGCACTAATTATCATTACAATAGTTTTAATTGGGTTTTGATCTCTTTGGCCATGCAAGAGGCCAGTGGTATACCGTTTGAAGCATATGTACAGGAAAAAGTATTGAAACCTTTGGATTTACAAAACACCTTTCCGGAGTTTATTGAAGATTCAAGCAGGCTGGCATTGAAGAGGGATAATGAACTTGCAACATTTTATTCTAGGAAAAGGATAGGCTTTCGAAAGGCCATACCCGTCAACAATCAGTACAAGTTGGCGAGCGGGGGCTATGTATCCACTTCAGATGATATCGCCAAATTCGGACAGGCATATTTGAATAATGAGGTTTTGGATAAAACTGTTGTTACCGAGTTTCTAACTTCTGAAAATATTAATGGAAAACCTACGTATTACGGTTTGGGCTGGCAAGTGAGTATAGATGCTAAAGGAAGGGCGTTTTACGGCCATGTCGGGAATGGCGTTGGAGGCTATTCCAACCTTTTTATTTACCCTAAGGAACAATTGGTATTCTCAATTTTAATTAATTGTACGAATCCGCGAATACAAGATATATTGGATAATTCCATCGACATAATTATTAGCAATTCTTAATAAAAGATGGTTTTTAACGATAATTCCTCAATGAAACAGGCAATAGCTAAAAAAAACAAAAAAATACGAACGTAAAATTTGATTTTTAAATTTAATAATTACCTTAGCCTGAGATTTAGCAATATAATGACAAAGCAATATTTCTATAACGGTTTTTATTTTTTCTTCTTTTTTAAAAGAGAAACGGGACTGTTGTAGTGTATTGTAAGCAAAATATAACATTGAGTCCCGTGAAAAACGGGACTTTTTTTGTTGAATAAATGTCGATTAATTCAAGACAATAGTATAACAATGAATTTAAGAATAGCCATTCAGGGAATTAAGGGTTCTAACCACCACCAGGTAGTTCGCGAATACTTTAATGAAGATGTTGACTTGGTAGAGTGTATGTCTTTTCATGGGTTGGTTGATCACTTACTGGATTCAACAGCCGATAAAGGGGTAATGGCCATTGAGAATTCAATTGCAGGGTCTATAATACCGAATTATGCGTTAATCCATGATAAGAAGTTACATATAATCGGAGAGCACTATTTAAACATCCATCATAATTTAATGGGACTAAAAGGTCAAACAATCGATGATATTGTTGAGGTGCGTTCACACCCCATGGCACTTCTGCAATGCAGGGAGTATCTAAAGACAAAACCCCATATAAAAATGGTTGAGGATGTAGATACCGCACAGACAGCAAAACAAATTCATGATAACAAATTAAGAGGTATAGCTGCTATAGCACCAAAAGTTGCGGCCGACCTATATGGATTGAATGTCATTGTTCCTGAGATACAAACTATAAAGAACAATTCCACAAGATTTATCATAGTCAAGACCAAGAACAAAGAATTACCAAAAAATGAGATTAATAAAGGGTCATTGCGTTTTGTTACCGATCATAAGAGGGGTAGTTTGGCAACGGTTTTGAATGTAATGAGTGATTGTAATTTGAACTTGACTAAAATACAATCATTACCAATAATAGAAACCCCTTGGAAATATGCCTTTTTCGTTGATGTTACTTTTAAGGAATATAATAATTTCGACAAGGCAAAATCACTTTTGAAAATAATGTCTGAAGACTTTAGGGTCTTGGGGGAATATAAAAACGCTAGGCTATGATCGGCACTGCAGAGAGACTAAAAACGGTTGAAGAATATTACTTCTCGAAAAAACTACGAGAGGTTCGCGGACTTATTGCTGATGGCAAACCCATTATTAATATGGGTATCGGTAGTCCGGATTTGGCACCTTCCGAGGAGGTTTTAAGAGCTATTCAAAGTTCAATTACGGAAGCAGGAGCACACCAATATCAAAGTTATCAGGGATTGCCAGAATTACGGGAGGCCATTGCGGACTTCTATAAAACCAAATTCGATGTAACTGCGGATCCAAGTACTGAGATTTTACCTTTAATGGGTTCCAAGGAAGGTATCATGCATATAAGCATGGCTTTTTTAAACCAAGGGGATGAAGTTTTAATCCCAAATCCGGGATATCCAACCTACATTTCTGTTACTAAATTAATTGGTGGAGTACCAAGACTTTATGATTTATATGCTAAAAATGCTTGGTTTCCAGACCTTGATGCTTTGCAGCAAGAAGATTTATCCAGGGTAAAACTTATGTGGGTAAGCTATCCGCATATGCCGACGGGTGCGACAGCGACCCACAAGCAATTAGCTAATTTGATACAGTTTGCCAAAAAGAACAGGATTTTATTGGTCAATGACAATCCATATAGTTTTGTCCTAAGCAATGATCCTTTAAGTATTTTGAGCATTCCAGGAGCAAAAGAAGTTGCTTTGGAATTAAATTCATTGAGCAAAACCTTTAATATGGCTGGGTGGCGCGTAGGTATGGTTTTAGGAAATCCAGATTATGTCAATGCTATTTTAAAGGTAAAGAGTAATATGGATTCCGGCATGTTCTATGGCATACAAAAAGGAGCTGTGGCCGCTTTACGAAGTGGCGAAGATTGGTTTAAATCATTGGACAAAGTGTATCAAAGCCGAAGGACGCTAATGTTCTCATTGGCCGATAAATTGAAATGCACCTATGATAAAAACGCGGTTGGGATGTTTGTTTGGGCAAAATTGCCCGAAGGAGCCTTGGCCTCAGAAGAGTTTATAGATAATGTACTTTTTGAGAAGAGTATTTTCATTGCTCCAGGTACTATATTCGGGAGTAATGGTGAGGGGTACATACGGTTTTCACTATGTGTAAAAGCAGAAAAAATCAAAGAAGCACTAGATAGATTTTAAGATGAATGTATTTATAATCGGTATTGGATTAATTGGAGGTTCTATGGCCAAGGACATAAAAAGACTGTACCCAAATTCGAAGATTTATGGTGTAGATACCAATGCATCCCATTTGGAGGAAGCATTGGCACTTGATTTGATTGATGTTAAATCGAGTTATGATGAACTAAACCTGGCCAATATGGTCATTGTTGGTATTCCCGTGGATGTGATGGTAACTGAGTTGCCCAAAATATTGGATGAAGTAGATGATGATTGTGTAGTTATGGATGCTGGGTCAACCAAAGCCATTTTATGTAAAAGTTTGGAAAATCACCCTAAGAGACGAAATTTTTTGGCCTGTCACCCAATTGCAGGTACTGAATTTTCAGGCCCATCAGCAGCAATCGATGGTTTGTACCAAGCTAAGACCAATATAATCTGTGAAGTTGAGAAAACGGCTTTCAAGCTACAGGAAAAAGCTTTGGACCTTTTTCAACAAATGGGAATGCGAATCAGGTATATGAACCCTGAAGCACATGATAAGCACATTGCCTATGTATCCCATTTATCACACATAAGTTCATTTATGTTAGGTAAAACCGTAATTGAAAAGGAAAAAAATGAACGGGATATCTTTGACATGGCAGGTAGTGGTTTTGAAAGTACAGTACGATTGGCAAAAAGTTCACCGGCCATGTGGACACCAATTTTTGAACAGAACAAGGAAAATGTAGTTGAGACCTTAGAGGAATACATCCAAAATCTAGAAGACTTCAAGCAAATGTTGCTAAAAGATGACTACAAGGGTATTTACAGTGAGATGAACAACACCAATAAAATAAAGGAAATATTAAAAGGAATACCATTAAACAAATAATAGGATACTAAAATGGAGAATTCAAAACAAATGAGAACATGGTTAGATGATTTAGGATTAAATCATCCCTTGGTAATTGCCGGGCCATGTAGTGCGGAAACTGAAGAACAGGTCTTGAAGATTGCACATGAACTAAAAGACACTGATGTAAACTATTATCGAGCTGGGATTTGGAAACCGCGGCCACGACCGGGTAATTTTGAGGGTGTAGGAGCTTTGGGACTTAAATGGCTGCAGAAGGTAAAGGAAGAAACTGGATTAAAGACCGCAACAGAAGTTGCAAATAGAGCCCATGTTGAATTGGCTTTAGAGCATGATATAGATTTGCTTTGGATTGGTGCGCGGTCAACAGTCAGTCCTTTTATAGTGCAGGAAATAGCTGATGCGTTGCAAGGTAC
>JBATIW010000565.1:0-9352 GCA_049668005.1 Maribacter sp. | reverse complement strand
ACATAGCAACAGATACAAGATTATTATGGGCTCGGGTGCATAGGGAATTTTTCAAGTATACACCAAAACTTTTCGATCCAATAATTCCTGGCAAGACATATATGGATGCCTATGAAGAATTCATGTTGAATAAATTTGACCTGTTGGGGGCAACGGGCAAGGCAACGAATTTCAATTAAAGAAATAATTATGAGCAAACAATCTCCATTATTAATAAAAGCAAAAACAGGAACAGGGGTATACCATAGGATTTCACCTAAATCCGCAAATTGGAAGTATCTAAATTTTGAGGCCAGAGAGATGGCTTTAAATGAAACTTGGGAATGGGATACCCAAGAAAATGAATTGGTCATTGTATTATTGAGCGGAAATTTCAAAGTGGAAAGCGATAAGGGCAACTGGGAAACTTTTAATGGGCGCAAAGATGTCTTTAGTGGCGTTGCACATACGCTTTATCTATCTAGAAAGACCAAGTTTACGTTAACCGCTACTAGCGATACATTGGATATCGCCTATGGATGGTGTAAATCGGATGCGGACTTCGCTGCGAAATTTGTTACCCCTGAAAACACCCCTGTTGTGATTTTTGGAGGGGATAATGCCACCCGCCAGTTCAATGATTTGGTACCCCCGGGTTTTGGGTGCCATAGTATAGTGGTACGGGAGGTATATACACCTTCAGGTAATTGGAGTTCCTTTCCGGCACACAAGCACGATGAAAGAATACTAGACAAAGAAGGCAATGTTCTTGAACCGATTCAGGAAGAAACTTATTTCTATAAATTTCAAAAACCGGAAGCGTATGCCATTCAGCAGGTATACACCAAAGACCGGTCCTTGGATGAAATTGTGAGGCCAAGACACAATGATGTTGTTATGATTCCGAAGGGTTTCCATCCCGTGGTGGCAGAGCATGGTTTTCATTGCTACTATCTAAATTTTTTGGCGGGTACCGATCAATGTTTGGCAAATACTACGGATCCGGATCATGAGTGGATATATGATTCTTGGACATCAAAAGACAATAGATTACCGCTGGTAACAGCCGCAATGAACAAACAATGAGACCAATAAATGGAAGCTAAAAAATATGATGTAATTACTTTCGGTAGGTCATCGATAGACTTATACTCCCAGAACATCGGATCTCCCTTTAATGATATTAAAGGATTCGATGCTTTCGTAGGCGGCTCTCCCCTCAATATAGCGGTTGGCTGTGCCAGGTTAGGGGTTAATGCTAGTTTGTTGACCGCGGTAGGTAATGATAAGGTAGGGGAGTTCATCTTGAATTTTTTGGAGAAGGAAGGTGTGAATATACACACTATTCCTGTTAAAAAGGGAGCGAGGAGCAGTGCCGTAGTATTGGGTATAGAACCGCCAGATAAGTTTCCCTTGGTCTACTATCGTGACAATGCTGCCGATAGCCAAGTCGATATTGATGATGTTGACAAGGCCAATATTTCGGAATATCGCATTTTGCTGATCAACGGCACGGCCATGAATATAGAGCCATCGAGAAGTGCTACTTTTTACGCTACTGAAATAGCTAAAAAAAATAACGTTGACGTCGTGCTTGACCTCGATTTTAGGGCCGACCAATGGCACGATTACCGGGCTTACGGATTGACGATGCGTGCCGTCTTACCTAGTGTTAAGATAGCCATAGGTACCGAAGAGGAAATATTGGCCGCTACGATTGATAAAACCTCTCAGGTTACGATTAGGGACCAACAAATATCAGCCCCGGAAATAAAAGGGGATATAAATAGATCCATTGAACGCTTATTAACCGCGGGTATAGAGATTTTGATCGTGAAAAGAGGAAAAGACGGGGCAAGCATTTATGGAAAAGATGGCAAAAGGCAAGATGTACCCGGCTTTCCGGTGGATGTCTTGAATATTCTCGGAGCCGGGGATGCATTTGCCAGTGGCTTTCTATACGGAATTTTGCAAGGCTGGGACCTTTACAGATCATGTCGAATGGGCAACGCCAGTGGGGCCCATGTAGTAACCCAAAATGGATGCGCCAATTTTATGCCCACCTTGGAAGAATCGCTGACTTTCATAGAAAAAAATGGTGGATTTTAATAATCAATTCAAATGAGAACAAAAAGACTCACGGTCGCCCAGGCCACGATCGAATACCTAAAGAACCAATATGTGGAACGTGACGGGATTCAGTATAAATTTTTTGCCGGTTGTTTCGGCATTCTGGGTCACGGCAATGTTGCGGGTATTGGGCAGGCCTTGCATCAGAACCCGGATTTTCCATTGTATGTAGTTAGAAATGAACAGGCGATGGTTCATTCTGCAACTGCCTATGCAAAAGTGAAAAATCGGTTACAAGCCTTTGTATGTACATCTTCCATTGGCCCAGGAGCAACTAATATGGTCACAGGTGCCGCCACAGCAACCATCAACAGAATTCCTGTATTATTGATTCCTGGGGATATTTTTGCCACAAGACATGTTGCCCCGGTTCTTCAACAATTGGAATCAAATATAACCCAAGATGTATCTGTAAACGATTGTTTTAAGCCCGTTTCAAAATATTGGGACAGGATTAACAGACCTGAACAACTGATTACTTCCTTACCAGAGGTCATGCGCGTACTTACCTCCCAAGCTGATACAGGAGCCGTAACTTTGTGTATCCCTCAAGACGTACAAGCAGAGGCCTATGATTTTCCTATGGATTTGTTCAAGAAAAAAGT
Organism: Maribacter sp.; assembly: GCA_049668005.1. Taxonomy (GTDB): domain Bacteria; phylum Bacteroidota; class Bacteroidia; order Flavobacteriales; family Flavobacteriaceae; genus Maribacter_A. Next base: position 6,638 of record JBATIW010000565.1, on the reverse strand, counting down.
ATGGCCCATAGGTAGGACAATGCCAGATCAAACTCTGCTGGAAAAGGCAATTACACTTATAAGAGAAAGTAAAAGACCATTAATTGTTTCTGGTGGAGGTACCATTTATAGTGGTGCTACCGAAATTCTGAAGAAATTGGTAAATAGAACAGGTATCCCAGTAACCGAAACTTTTGCTGGCAAGGGTTCACTAAATTATGATGAACCCCAAAATTTAGGTGCTGTAGGGGTAACAGGAACCCCAGGAGCGATTGAAATTGCAAGAGAGGCAGATTTGGTCATAGGATTAGGCACGCGATACAGTGATTTTACCACAATATCCAAATCGGCTTTCCAAGATCCCGAAGTGAAATTCATCAATATCAATATTACGGAGTTCGATTCCTTTAAACACGGTGCTTTGCCATTGGTAGGAGATGCCAAGGCAATTGTTGAAGCTATTGATAAAGAATTGGTCAATTTCAAGGTAAGTGCCGATTATCGTAAAAAAGTAGCCGAATTCAATAAAAGCTGGGACAAATTTGTTGATGAGGTATATACCGAAAAGAACGAAACACCTGCTTTTCAAGGGGAGGTTATCGGTGCCGTTAACTCCTTTTCGAGTCCAAAAGATATTATGGTCTGTGCCGCTGGAAGCCTTCCAGGCGATTTGCATAAATTATGGAGGACTTCGCACCCTAAAGGCTTCCATCTTGAATATGGATATTCATGTATGGGATATGAAATTGCGGGAGGTCTTGGGGTTAAGATGGCGAATCCAGATAGTGAAGTCTATGTTCTAGTTGGGGATGGTAGTTACCTAATGATGTCACAGGAAATCGTTACCTCTATCCAAGAAAGACAAAAATTGACTATTGTTTTGCTCAATAATGATGGATACTCCAGTATTGGTGGTTTGTCAGCCTCTTTAGGAAGTGACGGTTTTGGCACCTATTACCGATATCGGAATGAAGAAACTAACCAACTTGATGGGGGGTTGTTACCCATCGATTACGCTGCCAATGCAGCTAGCATGGGTGCCTACGTGATTAAAGCGACTAATGTGGAAGATTTAAAATCTGCCCTGAAAAAGGCAAAGACAATCGATCATACCACACTAATCTATATTGAAGTTGACCGTAAAAAAGGGGTGCCAGGATTTGCATGGTGGGATGTAGCCGTTGCTGAAGTGTCGGAAAAAACAGCGGTACACGAGTCGTATGAAACTTATAAAAAAAATAAGAAAACCCAAAGGTATTACCTCTAAATAAAAACCACTGAATGAATAGCGATCTACTCATTACACTGACCTCTTTTATCCTTTTTACAGGGGGTGTTGCCCTTTTTACTTGGTACAGCTTAAGAAAAACAAATTTGGGTTCATCAGAAGGTTATTTTTTAGGGGGGAGAAGTTTGACAGGAACTGTTATCGCAGGATCTATGCTTCTCACCAATATCTCCTCGGAGCACCTGATAGGGATGAACGGTAATTCATATGTCAATGGATTTATAGTAATCGCCTGGGAAGTCACATCTTCTATCGCGTTGGTAATCGCGGCCATTTTCTTTGTGCCAAAATATTTGAAAATGGGGTTGACCACCATTCCCCAATTTTTGGAAAATCGATTTGACGGATTGACGCGCACTATGGTTGCTTCTATTCTTATATTTTCCTTTGTAGTGACTTTACTACCTATTGTGCTTTATTCAGGTGCTATAGGTATTGAAAGTCTTTTCGGAATCTCTGAACTTTTGGGAGTTGGTAAAACAGAAGGGTTATGGATAACCATTGTAATGATTGGTGCCATTGGTTCGATTTATGCAATTTTTGGTGGATTGAAAGCAGTTGCTTATTCTGATACCATTAACGGATTTGGGCTTTTAATAGGTGGATTGTTGATTCCTATTCTCGCATTGATGGCCATTGGCGACAACAATGTTATTGCCGGATTGGTGAAGGTCTACGAATATGCACCAGAGAAATTTAATGTCATTGGTGCACGTAATTCCGTATTGCCTTTTGAAGTATTGTTTACCGGTCTGATTATAAACCAGCTTTATTTTTGGGGCATGAACCAAACTATCATTCAAAGGGCTTTGGGTGCCAAAAATTTAAAAGAAGCCCAAAAGGGTCTATTATTGACGGGGTTATTCAAAATATTGATTCCGTTGATCATCGTTTTACCTGGCGTAATTTGTTACTATTATTTTCAGGATACTTATTTTGATCAACAAGATTCGGTCTATCCACAATTGGTCAAAAAAGTATTACCAATATGGTTGGTAGGTTTCTTTGCCGCTGTAATCATGGGGGCGGTTTTAAGTACGTTCAATTCGGTCCTGAATTCAGTCGCTACTTTGTTCAGCGTTGATATTGTCAAAAAACATATTGCGAAGGGCATAAGCGATTCCAAACTTGTAAAAATTGGTAAGGTAACTTCAGCGATACTGGCAGTGGTGGCAATTTTCGCAGCTCCAATGGTAGCTAATGCCTCCGATGGCTTGTATCAATTACTCCAAGAATTGAACGGTATTTTCTTTATCCCCATAGCTTCGATTTTATTGGCGGGGTTCTTTATGAAAAGGGTTTCTGCAATGGGTGCCAAAGTCGCTCTGATATTTGGTCTACTCTTTTACGTTTTCATGACTTGGGGGTATACCACTCACGGTATCCATTTTGTGCACCTTTGGGGAATCGAATTTGTATTGAATGTTGCCATAATGTATTCTGTCTCCCATTTTTATCCGCGCAAGAATATGTACGAAGTTACCGATGTGGGGGCGGTCAATCTAACCGCGTGGAAATATACCAAAGCCATGTCTATTGGCCTCTGTGTGGTTACGGTCTTAATATACATAATGCTTGGAAGGAATGGATAATCAAAAAAGATTTAAATAAATCAGGTTTAATCACTCATAAAAAATGGACATTTTAAAAAATTATATTGACGGAAGTTGGATCGATAGCGCATCAAAAAACACCATGGATGTGATCAACCCTGCAAATCAAGAAATTCTAGCGAAAGTGCCTTACGGTTCAGATACTAAAAAAGATGTCGAACAAGCGGTTACTGTCGCCCAGAAGGCATATCAGGAGTGGAGTAAAGTACCGGTGATGAAGAGGGTACAAGTGCTATATCAATTGAAATCGCTGTTGGAGGAAAATATGGAAACCTTGGCAGAAATCATAACTAAAGAATCGGGCAAGACCAAGGCGGAATCTTTTGGTGAAATCCAAAGAGCTATTGAAAATGTCGAGGTTGCCTGTGGGACGCCAATGCTTATTGCGGGCGATGTCATAGAAGATATCGCAACAGGAATAGATGAGATGATGATTCGGCAACCTTTGGGTGTTGCTGCCTGCATTACCCCCTTCAATTTCCCGAGTATGATCGTATTTTGGTTTTTACCCTACGCCATCGCAACGGGCAACGCATTTATAGTAAAACCTTCGGAAAAGGTGCCCCTGACCATGATGAAGATATTCGAATTTATCGACCAATTGGATATCCCGAAGGGACTGGTCAATTTGGTACATGGAGGCAAGGAATCAGTAGATGCCTTGTTGGAACACCCCACTATAAAAGCCATTAGTTTTGTGGGTAGCACCCCAGTGGCACGATATATTTATTCCAAAGGAACGGCCAACGGAAAAAGGGTCCAAGCACAAGGTGGAGCCAAAAATCCTGTGGTCATATTGCCTGATTCGGATATTGAAATGTCAGCAAAGATTATTGCGGACTCTGTTTATGGTTGTGCTGGGCAGCGTTGTTTGGCTGCTTCAACCATTATTACTGTAGATGACCAAAAAAGACAGATCAAAGATGCCATCTATGAAACCGTAAAATCAAGGACTACCGGCTACGGATGGGATGACAGCGTAAGCATGGGTCCTGTGATTACACCTGAAAGCAAGAATAGAATCGAAGGATTAATTCAAAGAGGAATCGATGAAGGCGCCAAAGTACTACTCGATGGTAGAAACGCTTCCATTCCGGGTTATGAAAAAGGCAATTTCATCACGCCTACAATTCTAGAAAACGTGGCCTTGGACAAAGATCTTATCAAAACGGAGATATTTGGGCCAGTGATGAGTTTGGTTTCTATGAAAAACATAGATGAAGCCCTTCAATTTGTGAATAGTGGAAATTACGGTAACATGGCTTGCCTGTTTACAGGGAGCGGGTCAAATGCACGAAAATTTAGAAATGAGGCCGATGCAGGGAATATTGGGATTAATATTGGTGTAGCAGCTCCAATGGCACAATTTCCTTTTAGTGGGTGGAAAGATAGTTTCTTTGGTGATCTGCACGGACAGGGCAAGCATGCCATAGAGTTTTTTACACAGACCAAAGTGATTATTGAAAGATGGCCAAATATATGGTCACGCAAATTTTAAAAGTTTAGGATGATTAAAATAGCTAATGCCCCATGCTCATGGGGGGCCCTGGAATTTGACCTAGAAGAAAAATCAGAAGAAATCGGATTTGAGCAGGTTTTGAACGAAATGAAAGAGACGGGGTATGTAGGTACCGAACTAGGTGATTGGGGTTATATGCCTACATCTCCAAGCTTGCTAAAAGCAGAATTGGAAAAAAGGAACCTAAAACTATTGGGTGCTTTTGTGCCTGTTGCATTGGCAGATGCAAAAAATCATGCACAAGGTATTACTTCCGCTTTGAAAGTTGCGGAACTTATGTACCAGGCCGGATATAAAAATGCCTTTATTGTATTGGCCGATGATAACGGTACTATTCTAGAACGTACACAGAATGCCGGAAGAATAAGACCAGAAATGGGTCTTTCTGAAGAACAATGGACAACTTACGCTAAAGGCGCAGAAAGTATTGCCAGTGCGGTAAAGGACACTTTCGGGATTCGGACCGTTTTCCATCATCACTGTGCAGGTTATGTAGAAACCCCAGAAGAAATAGACAGATTAATGGAATTAACAAACCCACAATTGTTGGGATTGTGTCTCGACATGGGACATTATGCTTTCGGAGGCGGGGACCCTGTGGAAGCATTGAATAAACATGCAGACAGAATATGGCATGTCCATTTTAAGGACTTTGACCCTAATATAGCCAAGATATCAAAAGAAGCAAATGGCGATTATTTTGATGCTATTAAAAGAGGGGTGTTTTGTGAACTTGGAAAGGGTTCGGTAGACTTTAAGACCATTGTGGGTCTATTGCATGAAATAAAATATGATGATTGGATAGTAGTGGAACAAGATATTCTACCTGGTATGGGAAATCCTAAATTTTGTGCCCAAGTCAATCGTGAATATTTAAAAAAGTTAGGAGTATAAAACCTATTGTACAAATGAAAAAAGTTCGAATAGGCATTGTGGGATTGGGTAGATTAGGTTTTAAACATGCCGAAAATATTACTTATTCTATAAAACATGCCGAACTAAAAGCAATTTGTAGCCTAAATAAAGATGAATTGTCCAGGGCCAAAGTTGAATTTAATTCACCCAACTCTTATACAAATTTTAATGAAATGATCAATGATACGGAATTAGATGCCATGGTCATAGTTTCATCATCAGATCAACATTGTAAACATGCTATTCTTGCCTTGAAAAAAGGATTGCATGTCTTTTGTGAAAAACCCTTGGGAGTATCCAAGGAAGAATGTTACGAGGTTGAAAAGGCCGTATCCGAAAATCAGGATGCAGTTTTTATGTTGGGGTTTATGAGAAGATATGACCCTTCTTATCTTTATGCCAAACAAAAAATTGATGAAGGATTTATAGGAAACCCCATTCTTTTTAGGAGTTATAGTGTGGATCCTGAATCAGCCATCGAAGGTGCCCTCCAATATGCCGCACATAGCGCTGGACAATTTATGGACATGGCAATACATGATATTGATCTTGCTAGATGGATGTTAAAAGCAGAACCAAAAAGTATTTATGCCATTGGAGGGTGTTATGTGCATCCTGAATATGCCCAATATGGTGATGGGGACAATGTTTCCGCTTTAATGCAATTTGATAACGGGAGCATGGCTTTTATTTTAGCCGGAAGAACAGCGCCACATGGTTATAACGTTGAAACGGAGATTATTGGAACCAAGGCAACGCTAAGAATCGGATCGGTGCCACAAAAAAACATGGTTGAGATACTAGACAAAACAGGAGTGGTAAAGGAATGTTCCCAATCGTTTCAGGAACGATTTCATGAAGCGTTTATAAACGAAATACAAGAATTTGTTGATTGTATTCTAGAACATAGAAAACCGGAAATTAATGTTCATGATGGCACTAAATCTACTACTATTGCGGAATTGGCAACACTTTCTTTCAAAACAAATGAACTACTGAAATTATGACAAAAATAAAATTCGCAGTTGCTGGCTTGGGCAGGATTGGAAAAATCCATCTTGACAATTTACTTCAAATGCAGGGCATTGAGGTTATCGCTGCAACTGATCCCATAGCAAAATCCTTAAATTATGCAAAGGAAAAGGGCGTTCCTCATACCCCTGCTACATATCAGGAAATGTTGGCCATTCCCGAAATTGATGCTGTTTTAATCTGTTCCCCGACTGATACGCATGCCGATTATGTTGAACTGGCTGCAAAAGCAGGAATTCATATATTTTGTGAAAAACCATTGGACCTCTCCATTAAAAGAGTGGTTGATGTT
>JBATIW010000564.1:0-2460 GCA_049668005.1 Maribacter sp. | reverse complement strand
ATGAATGCACCAATGTATATCGCTGAAATTGCCCCGGCTAAAAATAGGGGAGTCTTGGTCACCTTCTACCAATTAGCGGTTGTAGTAGGATTTTTTATCGTTTTCTTGGTCACCTATTTTATTGGGTCCAAACTAAGCGAAAGTGAAAATATCGCTTTTGGATGGCGGAATATGTTTTGGTCGGAGATGATACCTGCCGGGTTGTTTTTGATTCTATTGTTTTTTGTTCCCAGAAGTCCACGTTGGTTAATGATCAAAGGGAAAGAAGAAGAAGCTGAAAATATTTTAACCAGAATACATGGCGAAGAAATAGCAAGCAAGGAAGTCAAGGAAATCAGGGACTCGATCAACGCTGAAAATACTGCGGTAAAGGCCTCGATTTTTAGCAAAACAATGTTGCCTATTGTAATTATAGGTACGGTGTTATCAGTGCTACAACAGTTTACCGGAATCAATGCCGTACTTTATTATGGTGCCGATATTTTTGAACAAGCCCTTGGATTTGGACAGGATGATGTTCTCTTACAGCAAATATTATTGGCCACGGTCAACTTGGTATTTACTTTCATTGCAATGTTCACTGTTGATAAATTAGGTAGAAAACCTTTGTTGATCATTGGTGGTGTTGGCATGTTGGTCGGTTTTTTAATAATGGGCTTCACCCTGTATTTCAGTGATTATTCCCAGATAAATTCAGCTGGTTTACCTACAATTTCTACTTTCGAAGGTATATTGAGTTTAATCGGTGTTTTGATTTTCATAGGTGCATTCGCTATGTCAATGGGGCCGATTGTTTGGGTATTGTTATCTGAGATTTTTCCCAATAAGATTAGAAGTGCTGCCATGGCGGTAGCAGTGGCAGCACAATGGTTGGCCAATTATTTTGTATCACAGACTTTCCCCGTAATAGTTGAGAGTGATGCCAACAGGTTGATCATGGACGGTGGCACCTGGAACAATGCCCTGCCCTATTTTCTGTTTTCAGGATTCATTGTGATTATCATCTGGTTTGTTTGGAAGTTTATCCCTGAAACCAAAGGCAAGACCTTGGAGGAAATGGAAGCCGTATTTACAAAAAAATAGGTTAGAGCAAGTAGCTTATCTATCCACATAGTATAATAAGAAGCCCCGCATTTCATGCGGGGTTTTTTCAATTCGATTGGGCAAGGTATTGGACGCATTGATACGCTATACGTATTGCTCATAAAAACACCTTTATCATCGTATAAGAAAGGGTCAAATAAAAAACCCGACATTTCTGTCGGGTTTTTTATTATCAAATTTATTTTAATGGAAATCAGCCTTTTACACTGGCTAATTTAGCATGTTTGATATTATTGATTTTAAGGTCTTGTAATACATTCACCGCCTCTTCAACATAAACATCCTTTGCGAGATCTTTATGCCAGCGGTCTCTTTTTTCCCTTAAAACAGAATCTTTCGTAAATAATTCTTCTTCATACTTCAAGGATTCAAAGGTCAACTTGGAATCATATTCCGAAAGCGATTTAAAGTAATCTGATCTCGCCTTGTCTTTCTTCTCTTCTTCCTTATAAATATCATAATTCAAAGAAATCAAGTTTTCATCTTGCTCAGCTTTAATCCATTTGGCGTGTTCCTCAATTAATTTAATTTGAGGGTTTGCAGCCATTCTCCTAGTACTATTTGCTATGGTTTGTTCATAATCTATATAACCATCCCACAACTCATATTCCGCAGGCGTGATCTTATCCCACTTTAATGGGGTAGATTGATCTCGTTCCCCTAAATCTATATAACTGTATTTATCTGGAACTATCACATCGCTTTTAACTCCCTCTAACTGGGTAGAGCCACCATTAATCCTGTAAAACTTTTGGGTCGTCAACTTAATAGCTCCCAAATCACCATGCTCATTGCTACGAACAATGTTATCCAAGGGAATCACATTTTGAACGGTTCCTTTACCAAATGTTTGTCTACTACCTATTACGATTGCTCTTTTGTAATCTTGCATTGCAGCTGCCAAAATTTCAGAAGCTGATGCGGAAAGTTCATTTACCAAGATCACCAAAGGGCCATCCCATTGAATACGTTCATCCTTATCGTCGTAGATATCTTTGCCTTTACCATTGGAACGTACTTGAACTATAGGGCCGTCTTTAATAAATAATCCCGCCATTTCAATGACAGTTTTCAAAGATCCGCCGCCATTATCACGAAGATCAAGGATTAAGCCTTCTGCACCTTCTTGCTTTAATCTTTCTACTTCTTTGGCTACATCCGTTGCGGCATTTCTTTCAGAATAATCATTGAAATCCACATAAAATTTAGGAAGGTTTATTAGTCCGTATCGTTGGTTGTCTTTAATGATATTCGCTGATTTCGCATACGATTCTTCCAACTCAACTACATCCCTTGTTAGTGAGATGACATCGATAGCGCCATCTACCTTTCTTACTGTAAGGTCTACCACAGTAC
>JBATIW010000563.1:0-1777 GCA_049668005.1 Maribacter sp. | reverse complement strand
GTTGATGCATGCTGAAGAAAAACTCCGGCATTTAAAATAACTACATCTATTTTTTTAAAATGCCTTTCTACCGATTCAAATAACTTGAAAATGGATGCTTCATGAGACAAATCGGCTTGAAATTCCTTTGCGGTTTTTGGATGATCCGCAACAATAGCTTTCGCTGCTGCTTTATTGCTATTATAATGCACCGCTACCCTAGCCCCCATTTTTAGTAGATATTGGGCAAGCCCCTTTCCTATTCCACTGGAGGCTCCGGTGATCAAGATGGTGGTATCGGTGAGATCAATTTTTGTCATACAATTTGTGGTACATTATGGTTTAAATAATACGCTATCCTTAATCAATTTTTTAAATCAGAATAAAAGAGCGAAATAGTTAAGTAACTAATTATTAGGTATTTACATAATTATAAAAGGAATTTGAAAAGTGCTGTGGCCGTTTATGATATTCGTTGGTTTTTACATTTTTGTTAATCTGACGAACAAGCCTTCTTAAAAAATTACCAGGCCAATTTGGATTTTTTAAATAACTCTATTCCCACTATAAATATATACCTTAGTAAAGAATTATATTCCAATTCTTATAGAATTTCATAAAGTCAAGACAACATTTTATGTTTACTCCCCTGAAATCTTGTCGTTGGAAAGTTCTTTTAAGCGCTGTTCTTCATAGCATTAAAAGAGTTGAAATTAAATAGCCCCAAGTATATATAGAACGTAATACTAATATATACATGCCGCACCCATACTAAGGGCAGCCCAGCTGGCAGGCGGGTTTACTTTCGCTAAAATCTTATTCATAAAATGATATTGGTTCAACGCAGTGGCCGCGGAACTTTCCGTTGTTATTAGCCCTATAAATTATGGGTTATATAATTGTGTTCTGGTAAAATTTGCTATATTTAAGTGAATCAAGTACTTAGTACCCATTCTACTTGATTTATTAATTAATAAAAATTGATATTATGAACCGATTAAAAAAACTTAAGTACCTTACTTTGGTAATGCTCTTATGCAGTTTCATTGGCGCCAGCGCTTTGACCTCTTGCAGGGAACAAAAGAAAAAAGAAGACGCCGAACAGCAGACAGAGCAGGCTGAAGAACAAGCCACGGAGGAAGGGGCTGCCAAGGACGAACATCCTGAAGGTGAGGAACACCCCACAGAAGAAGGGGCTGCCAAGGATGAACACCCTGAAGGTGAGGAACACCCTGAAGGTGAAGAACATCCCAAGGATTCTGTCTCAGGGTAGCGTTACCAATTTTTCTGAGGTTTTGTCTCCATGTTTTCGTTGGAATGAAAAAAATGTTTCTGCAAAGGCAGGCGTATTTCCTTCTTCCATGACAGGGTATGCAAGAAAATTGATCGGCCCGGAATGCGGTCCTGGTTCTATTTGAAGATCTCGTCCACGGCTGAATTCGATACGATTTGCTGGATGCCGGCCGAAGTAATAGGTCGCAAGTGCTGTGTATTTATTGGCTTCACTAATATCAACAGGCCACCATTTTCCCTCTGCATAAAATTCTGCCCAGCAATGATAGCCATCAATGCCCCCTTCGTCGCGATCTGATGGGATTGAAGCCCCTACCGCAAATCGTGAAGGTATTCCTGCCGATCGGGCCAACGAAATAAACAAGGAATGGAACTCTGTGCAATTTCCGGTTTTCACATCGCAGGCGTAAACGGCATCACCATTCCCATAATTCCCGAATTTCATATATTTCATGTTGTCAATGACATAATCATATAACGCCCTTGCCTGCATGATCGTACCTTC
>JBATIW010000562.1:0-10965 GCA_049668005.1 Maribacter sp. | reverse complement strand
GTGTTTAAAGGGTTCAAGACTTTTCGAAGCAACCAGAGCTTTTGCAGTAGCGTTTCACCAAGGAGAAGCTCTTCTTTTCTGGTTCCCGACTTATTAATGTCCATAGCAGGGTAAACTCTGCGATCGGAAAGTTTGCGATCGAGAACTAGCTCCATATTACCAGTACCTTTGAATTCCTCAAAAATCACCTCATCCATTTTAGAACCGGTATCAGTCAAAGCCGTTGCTATAATCGATAATGAACCACCGCCTTCTATGTTACGGGCAGCTCCAAAAAATCGTTTGGGTTTGTGCAGCGCATTGGCATCAACACCACCACTCAATACTTTTCCTGAAGCAGGTTGTACCGTGTTATAAGCACGTGCCAAACGCGTAATAGAGTCTAATAGAATAACTACATCATGACCACATTCAACCAATCGTTTTGCCTTTTCCAGGACAATATTGGCAACTCGTACATGTTCAGTCGCTTCCTTATCAAAAGTAGATGCAACTACTTCACCTTGAACATTTCGTTGCATATCGGTAACTTCCTCAGGACGTTCATCTATCAGCAATACAATTAAGTATACTTCAGGATGATTCGCCGCAATGGCATTTGCAATATCCTTCAACAACATTGTTTTACCCGTCTTGGGTTGTGAAACAATCATTCCTCTTTGTCCTTTTCCAAGTGGAGAGAACAAATCGATGATACGTGTTGATATGCTGGCCTGACGCTCAGAAAGATTGAATTTTTCATCAGGGAATAATGGAGTTAAATGCTCAAAAGAAACCCTGTCACGAACAATCTGTGGATCAATTCCATTAATTTTATTGACTTTTATCAATGGAAAGTACTTTTCACCCTCTTTTGGTGGCCTAACATTGCCCAAAACAGTATCACCTGTTTTTAAACCAAACAATCTAATCTGCGATTGTGATACATAAATATCATCAGGCGATGAAAGGTAATTGTAATCCGATGACCTTAAAAAGCCATATCCGTCTTGCATAATGTCCAAGACACCCTCACTTGCAATAATGCTATCAAATTCAAATTCAGGTTCTTTGTAACGGTTCTTAAGGTCCTTGTCAAAATTACTGTTACGCTTATCCTGTCCATTCTTTTGATGATGGGGTTTTTTCGGATTTGGACTTTTAGATTGTTGCAGACCCTTTTGGTGGTCTTTCTTTACATTTTGATTGGGGTTCGGCCTCGGATTAGGTCTATGAACCTCCTTTGGTTCTATTTTTACTGGTGTTTGAGGGGCAACATTTGCTTCCGTTCTGGCATTTTCCTTCTTAGGTTTTACTGTTTTCCTTTCAGCGACAACGCGTGAACGTTTTGGAGAAGCTGGTGGTTTATTTTCTGCAGGAGGAGGAGCAATTTCTGCAGTTGCCTTGGGATTAGCCGCCTGTACGTCTAAAATTTGATAGACCAGGTCCAATTTTTTTAAGGTCTTGAATTTGGGAACTTTCAATCCCATTGCTATTTCCTGTAATTCAGGAAGCTTTTTCAATTTTAAATCTGAAATCTCAAACATTAAGTATGGTATAAATTATACGTCTTTAGAAAATTAAGAAGTGCATTGTTATTTGGGTACTACGGGGAAAGATTCCCCTCGTTGGTAAGTGATATAACTAATAACGCAACAATATTACAAATTATTTTCAATAATACAGGGATATTTTTTAAAAGACATGTATTTTTGCCCTTTAAAATGCAATAAAAGCAATGATTCAGAGAATTCAATCGGTTTATTTATTGATTGTGGCCCTTTTGGGTGGACTTTTACCGATATGGATGGGTCTTTGGATAAATCCGGAAGGAAATGAGGTTTTTGCCCAAACTGAAATGGTGGCCATGATTTCTTTCTATGTTTCAGCGGCCTTGGCCTTAATTGCTATTTTACTATTTAAGAATAGACAAAATCAATTTGTTTTTAACAGATTGAACATGATATTGAATCTTTTTTTACTAGGATTTTTCGTTTACCGATCGCTAAACTTATCCGGAGAAACATTGGTTTCAGAGAAGGGTATTGGGATGTTGATTCCTGTATTTTCTATCGTTTTTTTAGTTCTGGCCAACAGAGCTATAAAGAAGGATGAGGATCTTGTAAAATCTGTGGATCGTTTGCGTTAAACCTAACATCTTAGTAGTATTAGTGCGTTAACCCTGATGGAAGCATCAGGGTTTTTGCATTTTTTAAACATTGATAAGGCATTAATTCATCGCTTACCCAATTCAATAATCTCAAGATCCTTGATGTCTTCACCATCAACTACAAACCGCAACATGGTACGTACTTGATGAAATCCGTGCTTACCGCAAGCCCCGGGATTCATATGAAGTAAATTCAACTTTTTATCCCACATGACTTTGAGAATATGGGAATGACCGCAAATGAATAATTTTGGTGGGTTGGCTTTGATTTCCTTTTTGACCTTTGCGTTGTAATTTGGTGGATAGCCACCTATATGGGTAATCCAAACATCAACGCCTTCGCACATGAACCGATTGTTCAATGGAAATTCTTTTTGAACGATATGGTCGTCAATATTGCCATGAACACCTTTTACCGGTTTGGTTTTTTCAATTGCATCAGTTACTCTTAAGCTACCAATATCACCAGCATGCCAAACTTCATCGGCCTGCTTGGTATATTTTAAAATAGCGTCATCAATATGGCCATGGGTATCCGACAACAAAAGAATTTTGGTCATAAAACTTAAATTATGCTTAAAAATAAGGGTATTCGGTCACTTTTTAGTTGGAACGAAGTATATTTAACCCCTACAAAAATAGCGGTTTCACTTGAGATATTTTATTGCTTTTTCATACTTCGGAAAGTCTTATCATGGCTGGCAAAACCAACCTAATGCAATTACTGTTCAAGAAGTATTGGAAGAAGCGCTTTCCAAATTATTAAGAGCGTCCATTGCCTTAGTGGGAGCCGGAAGAACTGATGCTGGTGTACATGCCAAGGAAATGTTCGCCCATTTTGATTTTGAAAATGAAATTGATCTTCTGGATTTGACATTTCGCATAAATGCTTTCCTGCCGGAAGATGTTGCAGTGAAAGAAGTAGTTCAGGTGCATAAAGAAGCACATGCTCGTTTTGACGCGACAGAACGCACATATGAATATTGGATAACACAAAAGAAGAATCCATTCTATTATGATCGGGCACATTATGTTAAACAAATGCTTGATATTGATACCATGAATGCAGCTGCCCAACTTTTATTGGTACACAAAGACTTTGAATGTTTTTCCAAATCGAATACCGATGTGCATACTTACTTATGTGATGTTCGGAAAGCAGTTTGGACCAGTGAAAACGATAAATTGGTGTTTACGATTTCAGCGGATCGTTTTTTGAGGAATATGGTAAGGGCCATAGTGGGCACGCTCCTCGATGTTGGTAATGGCAAATCCAACTTGGATGACATTCAAGGCATTTTGAAGAGTAAAGACAGGTCTCAGGCAGGAGCATCTGTCCCTGCAAAAGGATTATATTTGACACGAATTGTTTACCCAAAGACAATATTAAACTATGAGTAAAGAATCAGGAAAGGCTTTTGATACACGATTGTTCAAACGTTTGTTGGAACATACACGCCCTTATAGGCTTACCTTTTACGGAGTGGCCTTATCCGCGATTCTTTTGTCTGCCTTTGCAGTATTAGGGCCATTTATTTTACAAAAAATTATCGATGATGCCATAATCACTCCCGATTCTACAAAGCTTTTGAATTTGACAATGTTGATGTTGGCTGTTTTATTGGCACAAGTTATCTTCCAGCTCCTCTTTAATTATTATGCCAATTGGATGGGTGAATCGGTCATAAAAGATATAAGGATAGCCTTGTTCGAGCACATGTTGAATTTTAGAATGAAGTATTTTGACAATTCTTCATTAGGGGTGTTAGTGACCCGGGCAGTTGCGGATATGCAACGAATTGGTGAGATTTTTAGCCAAGGCTTTTTCGTGATCGTTGCCGATTTATTGAAAATGGTTGCTGCAGGGGCACTCATGCTTTATATGAATTGGAAACTTGCATTGATTGTATTTGCATTGTTACCCGTAATCCTTTATGCCACCCGATTGTTTCAACGTGCAATGAAAATTGCTTTTATTGAAGTAAGGGGCCAGGTATCCAATTTGAACTCATTCGTTCAAGAAAGACTTACGGGAATGAAAATAGTGCAACTATTTACTAGGGAAAAGATAGAAAGTGACAAGTTCAGGGAAATCAATGAAAAGCATAAGGTTGCTTGGTTAAAAACGGTTTGGTACAATTCCATTTTCTTCCCAATCGCTGAAATCGTTTCCTCCGTGGCAATTGGTTTGGTCGTTTGGTATGGTGGACTTCAAAATGTGGCTAATATTTCAGATAACGTGGCAGGGACCATCTTTGCATATATACTCTGTATCGAAATACTTTTTAGACCACTGAGACAGATTGCAGATAAGTTCAATACATTACAGATGGGTATGGTAGCTGCCAATAGGGTATTTGGTATTTTGGATACTGAAAGTAATATCGATGATATAGGAACTTTTGAAAAAACTATGGTTAAAGGTGATATCAAATTCTCAAATGTACATTTTGGATATTTAAAGGGAGAAGAAGTGTTACATGGAATTTCATTTGATGCCAAAGCCGGTGAAACCATTGCCATCGTTGGGGCAACTGGAGCAGGAAAATCGACCATTATTAATTTATTAAATCGTTTTTATGAGATAAACTCAGGGCATATACTAATTGATGGTATAGATATCAAGGATTATAAATTGGCATCATTGCGTTCGCATATTGCCGTAGTCTTACAAGATGTCTTTCTATTCGCAGATACGATAGCGAATAACATTTCCCTAAAAGACGATACCATAACTATAAAAACGATTGAGAAGGCCGCAAAGGAAATTGGAGTTCATGAATTCATTGCCAGTTTGCCCGGGGGATATGAGTACAATGTAAAGGAACGCGGTTCAATGTTGTCTAGTGGTCAACGACAGCTCATTGCATTCCTAAGGGCTTATGTTAGTAATCCTAGTATTCTGATTTTAGATGAAGCTACTTCCTCGGTTGACACCTATTCAGAAAAATTAATTCAGCGGGCTACAGGAAAAATCACTGAAGGGCGAACGTCAATAATTATTGCGCATCGATTGGCCACAATTAAAAAGGCCGATAACATTCTTGTTATGGATGCTGGTAAGATTGTTGAATCTGGCACCCATAAGGAATTATTGAAAAAAGAGGGTTACTATAATAGCTTATATGAAGCCCAGTTTATGGAAGAAGAAGTGGCCTAGATTAAATCTTCTTTCATCATATTCCCAAGTTCCGTTAGGTCCTTGAATAAGAAGAACTCCCCATTTTTGATATAGGAAATAGTACCGGTTTCTTCACTAACCACTAAGGCTAGTGCATCGGACCTTTCGGTAATGCCAACAGCAGCCCTATGTCGCAACCCAAAACGAAGTGGAATATTTCGATTGTTGGAAACTGGAAGAATTGCTCGAGTGGCTACGATATAATTATTCTCTATTATCGTGGCACCATCATGCAACGGACTGTTCTTATAGAATATGCTACCTAAAATAGGCTGGTTCACTTCGGCATACATCTGATCACCTGTTGACTTAACAAAATCCAATGAATTGTTTCGTTTTATGACAATGATTGCCCCTGTTTTTGTATTTGCCATAATTTCACAAGAGCGTAAAATGGCATCAATGTCATTGCTGGTAGCCAATCCTTCAGGGCGAAAAAATTTAAAACGACGAATCAAGTTTCGTTTATTGGCAAAATTAGTAGATCCTATCATCAGTAGAAAATTCCTGATTTCTTGCTGAAATACAATGATAAGCGCAATTAAGCCAACCGACATAAATCCACCAACCATGCTACTGATCATTTCCATTTCAAGTAACTCGGTAAGCTTCCAAAACCCCCAAATAATTACGATACCAATGAATATGTTAATGGCAACCGAACCACGAACGAGTTTGTAGATGTAATAGAGCAGTACGGCGACTAAGATAATGTCGATAATATCGGTAATCTTAAAGTCGAGAAAATTCAAAAAATCCAATCCTAGCGGTTTTTGTAAAATTAGCAAAATTTGATGAACAAAGTAGATATCAAAGTATTAGATAAGATGTTCATTTAATTTGACACATTCCATAGCGGCGGCAACATCATGAACCCTAAGGATATTGGCTCCTTGTTGTAGGGCGAGCATGTTCAATGCGGTCGTGCCATTAAGTGCATCTTGGGGTGTATTGCCCAAAACCTTGTAAATCATTGATTTTCTACTCAGACCAACTAGAATTGGAAGGTCAAGAGACTGTAATAACCCCATTTTTTGCAATAACCCATAATTCTGTTCCAAGGTTTTGCTAAAGCCAAATCCAGGGTCAACAATGATGTCATTGATATGATGTTCTCTAGCCTTGGCAATTCGCTCTGAGAAATAGTACAAAATATCCATCAATAAATCATCATAGTGCGTATTTTGTGCCATGTTCTGTGGTGTACCTTTCATGTGCATCATGATATAAGGCACCCCATGTTTGGAGATTATTTTGAACATTTCCTTGTCTTGGATTCCCGCAGAAATATCGTTGATTAGTGCCGCCCCTTCAAACAAACAGGCTTCTGCGACCTTACTCCGAAAGGTATCAATTGACAAAATGGCCTTCGGGAATTCCTTTATCACCAATTTAATAATGGGAGCTATCCTAGACAATTCCTCTTCTAAAGAAATGAAAGCTGCACCCGGTCTTGAACTATAAGCCCCTACATCCAAGAAAGTGGCGCCTTCATTCAACATCTTCTCGACCTGGATTAATATTCCCTTCTCATCGCTATATGCTCCTCCATCATAAAATGAATCGGGGGTAAGGTTTAATATGCCCATTATTTTCGGGGAGGATAAATCTATAAGTTTTCCATTGCAACTCAGGGTCATAGGGTAAAATTAAGCTTCAAAGTTGACATTATAAAGTTTGATAAACCAACTTTAAAACACGAACTTTGAGGTTTACAATATTTTAGGCGAAATTTACGCAAATTAGTAAAACTACATGCAGCAAACTTCCGAACAATACGATGCCGTAATAAAGATTTGCAGGGATTTATTTCAAAAAAAAATGAAAGATTACGGCAGTGCATGGCGTATTCTTAGATTACCTTCCTTAACAGATCAGATTTTCATTAAAGCCCAACGCATTAGAGGACTGCAGCAAAATGAGGTACGAAAAGTAGATGAGGATGAGCGTTCGGAGTTCATTGGTATCATCAATTACTCCATTATGGCCCTTATACAACTGCAAAAAGGCGTGGTCGATCAACCAGATTTAACGGAAAAGCAGGCTTTGTTCCTTTACGATGAACATATGATGAAAACAAAATCGCTAATGGAAGATAAAAATCATGACTATGGGGAAGCATGGAGGGATATGCGTGTAAGTTCCTTGACCGATTTAATTTTACAAAAACTGTTGCGCGTAAAGCAGATTGAGGATAACCAAGGTAAAACTTTGGTCAGTGAAGGCATAGATGCCAATTATCAGGATATGGTAAATTACGCAGTATTTGCAATGATTCATTTAAACGAAGCTTCTGAATGAAATATCTAGTATCTTTTTCAAGAATATTTGTTGGGGTTTTGTTTATAATTAGCGGTTTCATTAAACTCAATGACCCAGTTGGCTTTTCATTTAAGTTAGAAGAATATTTTAGTCAGGGTGTACTTGATCTTCCTTTTTTAATGCCTTATGCATTAGGCATCTCACTGTTCGTTGTAATATTCGAGGTGTTATTGGGTGTCATGCTTTTGATAGGTTTTAGGGCGAAGTTCACCTTGTGGAGCTTGCTGCTCATGATAATATTTTTTACTTTTTTAACCTTCTACTCAGCCTATTTCAATAAGGTAACCGATTGTGGCTGTTTTGGGGATGCGGTTAAGTTGACACCATGGGAATCATTTACAAAGGATGTGATATTATTGGTTCTGATTATCATATTATTTATAGGTAGAAAATACGTAAAATCCATTTTCGGGTCGAATACAAAACGAGTTATTACAGCAATTTCCTTGGTGCTATGTATGGTATTTGCCAATTATGTTTTGAGGCACTTGCCGGCCATTGACTTTAGACCATATAAAATTGGAGCGAATATCACAGCGGGAATGGAAGTGCCCGAGAATGCCCAAAAACCTGTTTTTGAATACGCTTGGAAATTTAATGTAAATGGCGAGGAAAAAGTGTTTGTGACCAATGGTGATTACCCGACAGTTGAAGGGGAGTTTATTGATGTGGAAACCACTGAAATACATAAAGGCTACGAACCACCAATTCATGATTTTACCATCGAGCAAAATGGAGAAGATTTTGCAACAGCTCTATTACAAGAACCGAAACTGGTGATGATTATAGCATATGATTTGAGGAAAACAGGCGGAGAGCAGCCTTATACCAATCAAACGGACCCTGCCAAATTAGAAAGAGAGAAAAAAGAATTAGAAAGAATTCAAAAAGAATTGTATGCGGAAGTAAAAAGAGTTTCAGATGCTGCAATGAAGAAAGGTTATAAAGTGATTGGAATGTCAGCTTCGAATAACGAACAGACCAGTAAATTAATAAAAGACAATTCATTAGACTTTGAATTCTATTTTACTGATGAGACCACTTTAAAAACTATAGTTCGTTCCAATCCCGGGGTATTGGTTTTGGAAAAGGGGACCATTAAACAAAAAGTGCATTTTAATGATTTAACCGATTTGGATTTTGATTGGAAGCATGATTTATAATGCCAGGAAAATCCTTGAATTAAATAAAGCCATTAATAAAAACATATAACGATTTTTAAATAACCTAAGTGAATAAGTCATGAGAAATAAAATAGTAGCAGGTAATTGGAAAATGAATAAGAATATGGCAGAGACAGATGCTTTATTGTCTGAGCTTTCTGTAAAATTGCCAGATACAGATGCGCAGGTAATGGTGTCACCAACCTTCGTGAATTTGGCTAGTGCCGTCGGCCAATTAGATGGTTCCAAGATTGAGGTAATTGCCCAAAATATGCATTTTGCGGAAAGTGGAGCTTATACTGGTGAGATATCGGCAGACATGTTATTGAATGTAGGAATCAAAACGGTCATTATAGGACACTCGGAAAGAAGGGCGTATTTTGGCGAAACAGATGAAATTCTAGGGAAGAAAGTCAAAGCAGGTTTAGCAAATGGAATGATGGTCATGTTCTGTTTTGGTGAGGAATTGGAAGATCGTAAATCAGGCAATCATTTCAATGTTGTAGAAAGTCAATTAAAGAATGCATTGTTCGGATTGGATGCAAGCGCATGGGGTAGTATTATCTTGGCGTACGAGCCCGTATGGGCCATTGGCACTGGGGAAACGGCTTCTCCGGAACAAGCACAGGAAATGCATGCTTTTGTCCGTAAAACGATAGCAGCTGGTTTTGACCAAACGATAGCTGACAATGTTTCCATTCTTTACGGTGGTAGCGTAAAACCTAACAATGCCGAGGAGATTTTCTCCAAACCGGATGTTGATGGCGGACTCATTGGTGGTGCGGCATTGGTAGCAGATGATTTCTGTGCGATTATTAAAGCAATATAATTTCGAAATTAATTTAATAAAATGCCCCTTAAAGTAATTTTTAAGGGGCATTTTATGCTAAATGTTTTTTGATGTCCAATACAATTTACATAGAATATAACTTTAGTATTACGCCTCTTCAGCCAGGAGCGGATATCTTGATCGCCGAGTTGGGCGAAGCTGGTTTTGAGAGTTTTGTTGAGAATGAAACAGGGATTCAAGCGTATATTCAAAAAAAAGATTGGTATGCTGATATTTTAAAGAATATTGAGGTATTGAAAAACGACCTCTTTGCCGTAGAACACGTAATCCAGGAAATAGAACAAGAAAACTGGAATGCAACCTGGGAACGGAATTTCAATCCTATTATAGTTGGCGACAAATGTGAAGTACGGGCTCCATTTCATGCTAAATCAGATGTTGCCTTCGATATAGTCATTGAACCTAAAATGAGTTTTGGGACAGGGCATCATGAGACCACACATATGATGCTTCAATTTATTTTGGATGATGATTTTGAAGGTAAGACTGTTTTGGATATGGGAAGTGGAACGGGGGTATTGGCAATTCTCGCCGAGATGAAGGGTGCAAAATCGTTGGATGCCATAGACATAGATAATTGGTGTTACCTAAATGCCAAGGAAAATGTGGAGCGGAATTCCTGTAAGCATATCAAGGTTTATGAGGGTGATTCCAGTTTGCTGAAGAATAAAAAATACGATGTGATACTGGCCAATATAAATAGGAATATCTTGCTCACGGATATTCCGGCGTATGTCAAATGTCTGAATAGCGATGGGAAGTTGTTCTTGAGCGGTTTTTACAAGGAGGATATTCCACATATCACTGAAATATGCTCTGAAAATGGACTAATTCTTGAAAAATATCTTGAAAAAAATAATTGGGTTGCGGTAAAATATGTATTTTAGTTAAGGTTATTCCTGTGATAAAATATTTTGCTATGGGTACTAAGGAAAAATTATTAGAAGAATTACTGCTTAAGGAGGAAACAGTAAAACAGAACGAAATTGTTCTTTTTAATGATGAAGTAAATACATTTGATCATGTAATCGACACTTTGGTTGATGTTTGTGATCACACTCCTGAACAGGCTGAGCAATGTTCTTTGATTGTTCATTATAATGGTAAATGTACCGTCAAGACAGGGGAATACAAGGAGTTAGAGCCTCGATGTAGCAAATTACTTCAGGCAGGTTTAAGTGCTGAAATAGTATAACTAATTTTCCATCCAATTTATTTGTTAAATATATATGTTATGCCAATTTAAGGTGTGGCTTATACTTTTATGCGTGAATGTTCGCTAGTTTATTTTGGTTAAATC
>JBATIW010000561.1:0-10435 GCA_049668005.1 Maribacter sp. | reverse complement strand
CAACAATCCTATTAAGGCGGTTGTTGTTCCTATTGAAAGAAGTGTTTAAGTATAATTATAAAAATAGATAAATGTTAAATAAGTATTTTAGGATTATCGTAGGCTGCTTTATCATATTAAGCGTGATATTGGCCATGTATGTAAATATTAATTGGTTGTGGTTTACCCTGTTTATTGGTGCGAATATGTTTCAGTCAGCCTTTACTAAATGGTGTTTATTGGAGAAGATATTGCTGAAATTGGGAGTCAAGGAGAGCGGAAATAACTGTTCTGTTTAATCACTAATGTGAAAACCTGATTCATTTCAATTTATTTGATAGCCATTGTTGATGGTTTGTGTTTTTTTAATGTAAAAGCATTGATGCTGAATCGTTAGGAATTAGTATTTTTCGCTTAAATTTGGAAGACCCACATCAGTTTACAATGAAGAACATACTAGCTAAATTCTTAAAATTTACCACGCCTTTATTCAATACCCGAGCCGCAGGGCTGTATTTGTTATTATTTGCGGCATCTATTGCCATAGCCACATTTGTTGAGAATGATTTTGGAACCAGTGCGGCACAAAAGGTTATTTATAAATCTTGGTGGTTTGAGTTGCTACTTGTATTATTTGGAATAACAATCATTGTGAACATTTTTAAGTTTAGGATGATCCAACAAAAGAAGTGGCCATTACTTCTTTTTCATAGTGCTATTATAATAATCTTAATTGGGGCTGGGGTTACAAGATATTTTGGTTTTGAGGGCATTATGCACATCCGGGAAAATGGCACTGCGAACAGCTTCCTCTCCTCAAATGCCTATTTAAAATTCAATGTAAACAAGAACAATCAATCGTATGATTTTGATGAGCCCGTACTTTTTGCATCCTTGGGTACTAATAAATGGCAGGGTGAATATCTTGTAGATAATGCGCTTATTGATATTAAGGTCAAAGAATTTATCCCAAATCCAAAACAGATTCTTAGCGAAAGTATTGCTGGTAGGCCAACACTTCAAATTGTTGTGTCCGGTGCTAATGGGAGGGAAGAGTATTATTTATCTGAAGGTCAGACCAAACGTATTAAAAACCTCGTTTATAATTTTAGGGATAAGCCATTAGCTGATGCCATAAATATTGTATTTAGAAACGATTCCTTATTGTTCAATTCCAGCAAAACATTTACCCAAATGGAAATGGTCACGCAAACAAGGGATACGCTATATCCTTCAAGTACGTTCAGACCTCTGGTATTACGTTCCCTTTATTCTGATGGAGTTAATAACTTTGTTTTATCCAATTTTAATAAGAGTGGTAAGCTCCTTATTGAATCTGAGAGTCCGAAAGTAAAAAACGAGAGCTTAACAGCACTTTTGTTGGATGTAAACGTAAACGGCACAAACAGGGAAGCTTATGTTTATGGCAGTAGGGGAATGCCCGGAAGACCGCAAGCATTGAATTTTGATGGAATGGACATATCTATTTCATATGGATCAAAAGAAGTTTCGGTTCCGTTTTACTTGAAGCTTAACAAATTTATTCTTGATAAGTATCCTGGCACCAATAGTGCTTCTTCCTATGCCAGTGAAGTTACTTTGATAGATGAGCAAAGAGACGTTAGAATGGACTATCGCATCTTCATGAACAATATCCTGGACTACGATGGATATCGCTTTTTCCAATCTTCTTTTGATAAGGACGAAAAGGGTACTTATTTAAGTGTAAACAATGATTTTTGGGGCACTTGGATTTCGTATCTAGGCTATGCTTTATTGACCATTGGCATGTTATGGGTGTTCTTCAGTAAGAATACCAGATTCTATCAAGTTTCCCAAAAAATAAAGAAACTTCGGGCCAAGAGCTCAACTTTTGTTTTTCTGTTCTTCTTATCATCGACTTTGGTGATGGCCCAATCGGAAAATAATGATTCGCACATCGTAAATGCCGTGCAATTAGAGCATGCAGATGCCTTCAGTACATTAGTGGTCCAGGATTTCAAAGGTAGAATGAAGCCCATGCATACTTTGTCCAGGGAGTTAATGCGTAAACTTGCTAGAAAGGAAAGTATGTATGACTTATCAGCGGACCAGATTTTGCTGGGTATGTTTGCGAACAAACAAGAATGGTTTAAAGTTGGTATCATAAAGCTGGGGAAGCATAAAGACATCCATAAAAAACTCAGCATTTCAGGGGATTATGCTTCTTATGCCGATTTTTTCTCAACAGATGGCTCTTACAAATTAAGGGATGAAGTACGAAGGGTTTATGGTTTGGAGCCCATAGATCGCGGTGTTTATGAAAAAGAATTATTGAAAATTGATGAGCGGGTGAATATTCTAAGTATGGTATTCTCAGGGAGCTTGTTGAAAATAATCCCAAATCCCAGTGACCCGAACAACACATGGGTATCTAGTTCGGCCCATAATCACAATGCTGATGACGGACATGAACACAGCAGTATGGCAGACAAGTTTTTTACTTCCTATAGTGTAGCCTTAAGGGAGGCCATGAATACAAAAGACTATAGCAAAGCCAATAATCTCTTGGATGAGTTAAAAACATACCAGATTCAAAATGGAGGTGAAATAATGCCATCAGAAGCAAAAATCAATGCGGAAATTGTGTTGAATAAATTGAATGTTTTCACACGCCTAGGGGTGTTTTATATATTATTGGGAATAGTGCTTTTGATATTTTTGTTCTTATCCGTTTTTAAACCCAATGTAAATCTAAAGAAGGTATATATAGTTCTTTTTTCCTTGATTTTAATTGGTTTTGTACTACATACCATAGGGCTTGGACTTCGTTGGTATGTTTCGGGTAGGGCACCTTGGAGTAATGGCTACGAATCCATGATCTATATTGCCTGGACATCTACCCTGGCTGGAATTTTGTTTACTAGAAAATCATTCGGTGGCTTGGCTGCGACCATGGTTTTGGCGGCCACCATTCTATTGGTTTCCACATTAAGTTTCTTGGATCCAGAAATCACACCTTTGGTCCCCGTTTTAAAATCATACTGGTTGACCATTCATGTATCCCTGATCGCTGGTAGTTATGGATTTTTAATGTTAGGTGCCATTATTGGTTTGATAAATCTGATATTGATAATCTTCCTAAGAGAGACTAATAAAGAAAGAATAAAAAGAATTGTTCAGGAGATGTCCTATATAAGCGAAATGACCTTGATTGGCGGGTTATTTATGGTCAGTATAGGAACATATCTTGGTGGTATTTGGGCCAATGAATCCTGGGGAAGATATTGGGGTTGGGATGCTAAGGAAACTTGGGCCTTGGTCACGATTTTGGTATATGCCTTTATACTACACATGCGAATTATTCCAAAATTAACGGGATTGTTCGCCTATAATGTTTCCACCATTTTCGGATTGGCGTGCGTTATCATGACCTATTACGGTGTAAACTACTATCTGTCAGGATTACATTCCTATGCGACAGGAGATCCAATTCCGATTCCAAGTTGGGTGTATTTTGTAGTTGTTACTATTATAGGGATAAGCCTAGTAGCCTTCTTTAAAAAACGGAAATATCCTGGTATTTCGTAGCTTTTATTAGTGGATTGCTACCCTGGAAGTTATTCTGAAAAAAACACACCTTGTTCTGCGATAACGTCTTCCATTTCTTTGAGTGATATGGGCCGAAGTGTTTTTTTTCTTAATTTTCTGACAACTCTATCTGTTATGGTTTTAACATGCTGCTCGTTCAATTCTAGGGCATTGGCATCAAAATATTGAACCACTTTTTGGTTGACAATTATTTTATATTCAGCTAAAAAAGCACGTAAAGGTGCTTCTTGGAGCCATTCTTTATAACCATCAAGTTCTTCCGTTAGAATTTTGGTTACTTCGCCAATAGCTTCGAATCTTTTTTCCTTGGTTTCCTCTAAATCAACGGAAATGGCATCCAGATCATAAAACATTATGTTTTCTTTTTGACCCAACGTTTTATCAATATTACAGGGTATGGCCAAATCAATCAACAACACTTTTTCATCGCGATTAGTCACTTGTTTTATCAGCTGTGGAAAGTTACTAGCAGCACTGATGATCACGTCAAAATCTTGAAAGTCGTTCGTTAGAACCCTATCCCAACTAAAGACTTTGCTCTGATATAGTTTGGAAAAGGCCCTTGCTTTTTCCGCAGTACGATTACTGACATAAATATTGTTGAATTTAAATTTGGAGTTGTATTTAAAAAGCTGATTAACGATATCCCCGGCACCAATAAATAAAATCTTTTTGGTTTTCGAGGAAGTTTTATCAAAGGTGTTAGCCACTACTTTTAATGACTTATAGGCCACTGAGGTAGTACCGTCCCTAAAATGGGTTTCGTTGCTTATGCGCTTATGGCTTTTAAACACGGTCTGCATGGCACGTTCCAACAATGAACCCTGTAATTGATGTGCAATTGAAAATTGATAGGATTTCTTGATTTGATGTACTATTTCGGCGTCACCAAGTACCGATGAAGCCAGACCTGAAGTAACTTTCAATAGATGCTGGACCGTGTCTTCGGTCTTGTTACTATAGTTGAAAAATTGCTTAGTTTCAGCACCAACCTCCCCAGCCTTCTGCCCAACCAGAAAATCACGCATTTTTGTTGCACTGGTCGATTGTGATTCAAAATAAATTTCGGTTCGGTTACAAGTAACCAAAAGAAGCAATCCTGAAATATCCGAAAAAGTGTTGCCTATAGCCGTCACTAAGTCGCTTCTTTCAGCCTCTTGAATATGAAATTCCTCACGTTGTGCTATTGACGCCTTTTTATGGGAAATACTAATAAATCGAAGTGATTTGTTCATTTTAATTTATTGACCATTAAACTAAAGGTTAATGCATTGATACTATTCTCCTAATGTGCGCATATAATTAACAACCAACCAAACATCTTCTTCATCTGGCATCTTCTTTTCGTAATTCGGCATATCATTCCTTCCGATATAGCTTTTATAGAACAATGCCCCATCGGATTGTGCTTGAAAATCAGCAGAGGAAAAATCACCTAAATCACCTTCAACCTCATCGGCTTTTGTACCATCACCCAAACCAGTTTTACCATGACATGACTTACAGTGCTTTGAATATAAAGATTTACCAATGTCCAAGTCTACGGAAGGATCCGTTGGGTTTTGCATTTTTTCATATTTGGCCGGGACGATCCATTCATCTTGATCGAAAGAACTGAAAGAGTACAATGCAAAGGACACGACTGCGATAATCAATAAAAATTTTAGTGTTTTCATTTTTTGTTGTTTTTAAATTATAATAATCAATGACAAAAACAATACCAGACTATGCATGCCTTTTAACTTTTTTAGGTATTTAACGCATCTAATTCCAATTGTTTTCCTTCTTTCCTAATTTTTAATAAATTAATAATAGTATATAAATAATTTGCCCAAACGCCAACCAACAATATGGTCAAAACGATATACATCCATATTGGTGCAGCCTCGGACCACAGCGTATTTGTATCTTTTTTGGAATGCCCATTAATAATACCCCAGTTTGCGGTCTTCTTTTGAAGAACGTCACCATATTCATCATGGTCCTCAATAAATGAATAAACTGTTAGATCGCCATTTACATCACCGGGAATATCAAGCGGCATTTCAAGTACAAACTCCCCATCTTCGATAGTACCATCCCCTATGGGCATTTTAGAAAGCATACTTTCAACTAAAATCAGTATATCCGTTTCCTGAACAGGGGATTGTGCACCTAAGCTATCCAATACATAGGCATTGACAACTACAGATCTTACGCTGTCGATATCTGTTAACTTCAAATCCAGATATATGTTTTTGACACTCAATTCTTCTTCTTCCTCATCCAATGCGTCCGTACCTTTGAAACGGGCTATTAAATTTATATTTCCTGTACCTTCGGTCAAATAGGAATGACTTTCGGGAAGTGTTACTTTTGCTATCCCCTCTTTTGATGTTTTTGATTTGCCCAAGATTACCTCTTGGTCACCCAGTATATTCAAGAATTCTATCTCTGCGTCATATACGGGTATTTTGTCTTTTCTGTCTTTTTTATTTCTGGCAATAAAACTAACCTCTAATTCACGGGAAGTATTAGGGTTTTTAACTGTTTTAAAAGAAAAAAGCATGCGATAATCATTTACATCAATTTCTTGTGCAATACCTTTGGTGTTGATCAGTAACCCAATCAGCAACACCCATATTGAATATCTAAAAAATGTAGTCATTATTTTTTCTGATTTTGGGTTAAAATCTTTGGATATTTTTTTTGCTCTCTTTCATAATCAATGATACCTGACATGGGTATAATTGGGACAAGTCTCATAATCAAGATAAAGAACAGCACAAAGGCAGCGATTCCTGCAAAACTCAAAGCCCATTCAATCCAAGTAGCGGAATAATGTATAAATTCGGGTCTTGTATCCTGTATGGGTAGATAAGGAGTCTCCAGCGTTGGGACAACAATCAAATATCTGTTCAACCATAGACCCAAAACAGCAATAACCGCTGCAAAAGTGATTGATTTTATTGTTCTGAATTTTTTAAAGAACAGAATTACAATTGGCACTAATACCCCTATGTAATTCGCAAGAATAAATTCCCAGAAATATTTGTTGAAGAGCGTATTCAATAAATTGGTGTCCTGTAACTTATGACTGAACCATCTTGAGAAATATTCGCTAAAAGTAAAATAGCCGAAAAGTAATGAAATGACCAAGAGGACAATTCCTGCTCCTATGAAATGCATTTTTCTGATATAGTGGTCTAATTTAAAATATTTGCGAATTAGGAACATCGCAATGATAATGACCCCTACCCCTGAGTACAACCCTGCTACAATGAAATAAGGTGCGAAAATGGTACTGTTCCATCCCGGTTGAAGGGTTAAACTAAATATCCAGGCTAAAACCGTGTACGCAACTATGGCCAGAACTATAATCATAGCAGACATGGTTCTGGTTATTTTATGCAACGTTTCCCTTTGTGTGGGAGTATCTTGATAACCAAAGGCCAAAGACTTGTATAATTTCTGTCTCCAATTAGAAGCATCTTCACTATTATCACGTAACATGGCAAAATCAGGAATGAATGTTAAATACAAGTAGATAAAACAACCGATTAAATCTGTAAGTATTGCGATAATATCCCAGGTAATGGGTGATTGAATCCTTGGATATATGAATAAGTAATGCAACCTGTCCAGTCTTCCAATACACAACAAAATAAATATTGGGCCTACGATTAAGGACAATACTGTAATGATTTCAACAATCCTGGAAACTGAATTTTTCCAGGGTGTTTTAAAGAAATGTAAAATCCCTGAAATGAATGCGCCGGAATAACTTAGACACACGAAGAAAATAAAGTTAATGATATAGATTCCCCATACTACATTATCCCTCATTCCTGTAATCTCATGACCTTTGATCACTTGGAGTACAAAAGCGACCAATCCTACCAAAATGACCATTATCAGAAAACCAATCCAAAATTTTGACAATGGACCGGATTTCCCTAACATAGGCGAAAACTCCTTGACCAATTCCCTTTTTCTACTAGCTATATCTACTTCCATTTAAAGATAGATTAAGGTTTAGTTTTGTTCTGGTTTTTAAAATCTTGGACTTCAGGAACATCTTTATAGCGTTCCAAAATATCCTCGTCTACATCAAACCCCCGTTCCAATGGAAACTGTCTGTTCACAGCTGGTAAATAATATACATTGGGCTTGGTACCTAAATGTTCCAGATGGCGATATCCAGCACGGTCTTTGATCAATTCTGAAAATCGGACTGTCTCTTCCCCATTGGTAACAATATCTTCGTTCTTGTCACCAAAATAAATAACACCCATTGGGCAGGCTTTTGCACAGTGTGGAAGTTTCCCCTCCCTTAATAAATCGGGACAAAAATCGCATTTCATTACGGTGCCTTCAGCAGCCGGAACACTTGTTTCTGGTGAATAAGGTTGCGATTTATCATCAAACTTTGCTTTGTGCCCCCAATTAAACTGACGCGCTGAATATGGACAACTGGTAATACAGAACTTACAGCCAATACAACGATCATTATCAATCAGGACTATACCATCATCACGTTTGAACGTAGCCCCTGTTGGGCATACGGTCACACAAGGAGGTTCATCGCAATGAAAACAAGGTTTTGGAAACCAATATGGAGAGGCTTCTTCATTGTCCTGTATGAGTTGCACCTTCATAAACTCTTCATGATAATCTAGATTATGTGCTTTTTGGCAACTTTCAACACAATTTCTGGCATTCTTACATTTTGCCAAATCTATGACCATGACAAATTTCCGATTCGGTATTCCTTTACGGGATTCTGCCGGGGTAATATGGGCTTCTGGATATTTGTTGATGTTTTCGGCATCAACTTCAACAACCTTACCGTCAGGGGTCAACAACTTAATTTTTTCACCTGAGGCTTTCAATTCTTCTTCCGATGCCAAATTAGCTAACAACGATGCTCCTGTTACAGCGGTTACACTAGACAATAATCCTAATTTCAAGAATTTTCGTCTGTTGTTATCCCCTTTTTTAGATATGTCGTTTTCCATAATCAACCCAATTAAGTATTATGATAAGAGTAAAGCCATCAACCAAAAACGAAATATATGAATCAATACTCAAGTCTCTTTTTGTACTTTCTAATCTTAAAAATTATAATTTCTTGTTATGTTAAATCCAAATAGGAAATCCCCATAAAAGAAATCATTAGTGTTTTTCATGTAATTCCTTTGAGGTACTATACCATTGAGATTGGTTATAAATAGTTGAAAAGCGTGGCCTGAAGTTGAAAATTCAACGCCTAAACTAAATCCAGGTTCAGGGTCATTTTCGAATTTGACATCATTCAAATGATGTGTAAACGGGTGACTATAATCCAACATTAACGAGGTGCCGTCACTAATCTTATAACGTCCGCCTGCAGACAATGCCACAACATCATTTGGCATTCTATTATCCACTAAATTATAATGTGAAACACTCGGCGCAATTTGTAGAGAAAGCTTAGGAGAAAATCTACGCGCAATGATCAATTGATTGAAATAGGAATATCTGGATTGTTCGGTAGGAAATAGATTATTGCCTTTTTTACGGGCATCAATTACAAAATTACCATAGTAAGATACACTTACAGGAATTTTATCGGAGCGTGTTTGTCTTAGTATACCAGCTTTCCAATTAAAATCCTGTAAACGATCAAATTTTGTAGTACCAAAACCAATGGTAAGCCTATCATGAACCGCATAGGACAGCGCAATACGTATATTGGACGGAGCCCAAAAACCGGCTAGATCATTTGTGCCACCATTGACCAATCCAAACCTATGCGCCATCATTACTTCCAAAGTGTTTTTATCAAACAACACATTAGTTTGATTATCAATTAGTATAGAGCTTTCAAATGCGGGTCGTTCAGGTTTGTCAACAATTGAATCTTTGGTCCTTTCTTGGGAAAGAACAAAGAAGGGGGAACTTAATAAAGCAAAAAGTAAAATTTTATATTTTCTCATTTCTATGATCTTAGTGGTTAGTTATTCTCGCCCCCTCTGTCTATCCAAGCTTTGATTATACCTAATTCATCACTGGTTAGTATGAAACCAACATCCTGGTGGTCATTGCCTGGTAATTTTTGATAGAATTCACTGTTATCGGCATCACCAGCAATTATATATTGGGGAACAATGGCGTTAAAGGCATTTCCTTCCCTTAAATCCGGGTTAGCAATATTACCATTATGGCAATTCGTACATTTAGAAAAAATAGGTAGTACGTCATCTTCAAATGAAACTACCACATCGTCAGGTAGTTCAACAACAAGATCTATTTCTTCAGGTAATTCGTCATAGTAACATGAAAAACACAGTAAACTTAAACTGCTAACGAGAACTATTTGCAATAGTCTTTTCATTTTGTTTGATTTATTATTTAGTATCCACTTTTATTTTAAGAAAGTAACTCAAATCAATTCCAAGTAACTTAAAAATATGGGGTTGTATCTTTATTTCAGGAGTAGCAAACACTACTCCTGAAATTTTAAATATCCAATACTGATTTATTGTAAGGCTTGTATTGAGTTCTTGATTAATGCTTTGGAATAATCTGGATTGTGAACACCCATACTACCATCTTCCAAAATGAACAGATAGTTCCAGGCAGCTTCAGCTTCCAATATACTATACGTACCAGGTACAGGATGATCCTCTTGTACAATACCCACTGTTTCCAATAAACCAGCCAAAGTAGCCATATCCGAAGCTAGGAAAGTGTCAGGAGGAATGCCATTACTATGACATGTTATACATGAGGTTGCAGAAGGTATCATTGAGTGTAATCCATCGGTGCCATCAGTAGTTTCCCCCATATGGCAACTAACACAGGTTGATCCTGTTCTGTGTGCAGCTGTACCTACGCCAGGATA
>JBATIW010000560.1:0-1991 GCA_049668005.1 Maribacter sp. | reverse complement strand
GAAGAGGCTCTGCCGGAGGTTCTTCAAGTGCGAATACCAACATTCGGGCAACGGTTGCAGGCACACTGTTGGAAATTCCGGTAAGGGAAGGAGATCAGGTAATTCAGAGCAATAACTTTAACGATGGGACAACCATTGCTACTATTGCCGATTTGGGTAAGATGATTTTTGAAGGAAAGGTTGATGAAGGGGAAGTAGGGAAACTAGAGATAGGGATGCCCCTTGAAATTAGTTTGGGAGCTATAGAAGACGAAAAATTTGAAGCAAAGTTAAAGTTCATCGCACCAAAAGGAATAGAAGAGTCGGGTGCGGTACAATTTAAAATAGAAGGCGATGTGGTTGTGGAAGGAGATTTTATGATCAGGGCCGGATATAGTGCTAATGCATCACTGGTGCTTGAGAAGAAAGACAGTGTTATGGTAATACCTGAAGCACTCCTGCAATTTGATAAGGAAACAGATGAACCCTATGTTGAAGTTGCTGTGGGCGATCAGAAATTTGAACGCAAAAATGTTGAAATAGGAATTTCCGATGGGGTTAACGTGGAAATTATCTCGGGCATAACCGAAGAAGATGAAGTAAAAGTCTGGAATAAAACAGAGCCGATAAAAAAAGGTGAAGACGAAGAGGAGGAAAGTGAAGAAGAAGATTAGTCAACTTAAATACGTACAGTCAATCAATTATAATTATCAAAACACGACAGATGAAATTTAAACTAACTGCACTATTATTCTTATGTGCTATAGGAATGGCAATAGCACAGAAAAAGATATGGACCCTTGAAGAATGCGTTAACTACGCAGTTGAAAATAACCTCACCATTCAACAGTACGAATTGGACCTGGAATTGTCTACGATTGATAAATCGGATGCAATTGGCGACTTCCTTCCTGATTTAAATGGAACGTTAAATGGACAAAGCAATACTGGTTTGTCTTTTGATCCAACTAACAATCAACCGGTGAACACTACCCAAATAACTTCTTCCGGAAGTGTTACCTCATCAGTGAATTTATTTAATGGATTGAGAAATATCCACAGGCTTAACAGGGCTAAACTTAACGCAATTGGAAGCAAATACCGTTTGGACGACCTGGTAAACGATATTCGTTTAAATGTGGCCATTAATTATTTAAGAATTTTGTCCAATAAGGAAGCGACGAAGGTGGCAAAAGCACTATATGCTGTTACCGAACAGGACTTGAATAAAACCAGAGAATTAGTTGAGTCAGGGGTGGTTGCAAGAGGAGATTTATTGGAAATTGAAGCCACTGCGGCAACCCGGGAGCAGCAAATTATAAATGCTGAAAACGAAGTTCTTATTTCACGAATTAATTTGGCGCAGTTACTGCAAATAACAGATTATGAAAACTTTGATATTTCAGATGCTGAATTTGAGGTGCCTGCTGCAGACATATTGAAAAATTCACCAAAAGACATTTTTAATAAAGCCATAAGTTATTGGTATGAGACCAAATTTTTTGAGACCAATGTGGATTTGGCAGAAAAAGATTTAGCTATAGCCAAAGGTGCGGCCTATCCATCACTCGACGCTTTTATTAATTACAATACACGTTATTCCGATCAATTTTTTGACCCTATAACAGGACAGGTAATTCCTTTTAAAGATCAGCTATGGATTAATGATGGTATCGCCTTTGGAGCACAAATAAGTATTCCTGTTTTTAACGGTTTTAGTACACGGAATAACATTAAACGGTCTCAAATAAATGTAAAAAAGGCACAACTGGATCTGGAGCAGAATAAATTGGAGCTGGAAACAAATATAAATCAGGCCTATGTGGATGTTCTCAATAGTTCTAAAGCCTATGAGGCGGCCCTTAAGACTCGGGAAGCGAGGGTATTGGCTTTGGATTACTCCAAAGAAAGATTTGATGTTGGTATTATGAATTCATTTGATTATAGCCAGTCGCAAGCAAGGGTTGATAATGCAGAAGCAGAGGTAATCCGAACTAAATACGACTACGCTT
>JBATIW010000559.1:0-3079 GCA_049668005.1 Maribacter sp. | reverse complement strand
ATCTTATATAGCTGTGCCGACTAAAACTCATGCTTATAAAAGTAGACTAAAGGTTTTCCAATAAAAATGATAAATGTCACAAGAATATGTTTGGGTAACTGACCGTGGTCATTTTCTGGCTTAAATCATTTTACTAGATTCATCATTACTATAAAAATAAGATGATGAAAACAATTCTATACGCCACAGATTATTCAGATAATTCTATTGCTGCATTACAATTTGCATATTCCTTGAGCAAAAAGTTCAAAGGTAAATTGGTCGTTTTACATGTTTTTGATCTTTCAGTAACAATGGCCAGTACGGTATCTCTTTCTTATTCACGTAAAGAAGCTAAGGCCTATAAGGAGCATAAGGAACGCTTATATTCATTCTGTGAGGAGCACTTAGGAGTTGAACCTGATGCATCAAATGTTACTTTAAAAGTAAAAGAAGGTACTATTATATGGGAAACTATAATCAATAGTGCAAATGAATTGATGGTCGACTTTATCGTTGTCGGCAAGAAAGGGGAGAGTGCAATCAAAGAGGTGTTGCTCGGTAGTACTACTTCAGCGCTGATTGAAAAGGCAGATTGCCCGGTTTTAGCTATTCCAGAAAAGGTTTCCAGTAAAGAAATCAAAACTATAGTCTATGCCACAGCATTGGAAGAATCAGATGTATTGGCGATAGAGAAAATGTTGGGTTTAGCCAAGCAATTCAAGGCATCAATCCATATAGTCCATATATCCACCAAAAGTGAATATGCTGGAGAGGATCAAATGGAATGGTTCAAGGAAATGTTACAACAAAGGATAAACTACAATAAATTGCATTTTGATCTTTGTTTTTCCGAGGATGTTTTCAGTGCATTGAAAGAGTATGTAAATGAAATAGATCCAGGAATGCTTGTGATGTTGGAAAGACAGGGACATAGCCTTATAAAAAGCATATGGCATAGGGATCTTGTAAAACGCATGATGACAGAAAGTAAATTTCCCCTAATGACCTATCACAAAAAAAACCTTAAAAAAGAATTGATTATTTCTTAAGGGCATTAATAAGCAACCTTCGAGAATCATATTTCTCAATGTGCTTTTTTTAAAACAATTAGACATTAATATACTCTAGATACTACAAAAATGGTCAAAGAAAAATATACGCCTGTAGAAATAGTATTGGATGGGTTTGCTTTAAAAGGAAACCTTTCAATTCCTGAAAATGCAGTTGGAATGGTTATTTTCTCACATGGCAGTGGTAGTAGTAGACTTAGCCCAAGAAACAACTTTGTTGCCAAATTTCTGAATAAAAATGGTCTTGGCACATTACTGTTTGATTTATTGACTGAAGAAGAAGATGGGAATTATGAAAATCGCTTTAACATTGATCTTATCACGATGCGTCTTATAGATGTGACTCAATGGGTACAAAATCAAAAAGCAAGCAAGGAGATGGTTATTGGATATTTTGGTGCTAGTACTGGCGCAGCTTCCGCATTGCGGGCTGCAAGCTTTTTTGGTGAGGATATCAAAGCGGTAGTCTCGAGAGGTGGCCGACCTGATTTGGCCATGCAAGAACTCAATGAGGTAATAGCCCCAACTTTATTGATTGTTGGCGGTTGGGACCAACAGGTAATTCAACTCAATAAGAAAGCTTATCAAGAATTGAAATGTTATCGACAATTGGAAATTGTTCCTGAAGCCTCACACCTTTTCGAAGAACCGGGCAAATTAGAACAAGTGTCGGAATTAGCCGCTAGATGGTTCAAAAAGTGGCTGCAAAAAGATAAATAAAAAAAGATGTTTAAAAACAGGATTGAAGCGGGAGAACAGTTAGCGGAAAAACTGCTTGATTTCAAGAAAGAAAATGTAGTGGTTTTAGCCATACCTAGAGGAGGTTTGCCTTTAGGGGCAATTGTCGCAAAGACACTCAATGCCCCTTTGGATGTAGCGCTTACAAAAAAAATTGGTCATCCTTATAATAAGGAATATGCCATAGGTGCCGTAAGTCTTGAAAATATAGTACTTAGTGATGCGATTGGCGTCACCAAAGGGTACATAGAAGAAGAAACAGCCAGGCTCAGAAAAAAGTTAAAAGCAAGGCACAACCAATATTATAAAAATAGTGTTCCGCAAAATATTAAGGATAAGACAATCATTATTGTTGATGATGGAATTGCGACCGGAAATACGATATTGGTTACCATTGAATTGGTGAAAATGCAGAACCCAAATAAAATTATAGTGGCTATTCCTGTTGCTCCACCGGCAACGGTCCGTAAATTGGAGGCCTCTCCTGAAGTAGATGAGGTGATCTGTTTGGAAACACCATATAATTTTCACGCCGTGGGACAGTTCTACCAGGAATTCTTTCAAGTTTCGGATCAAGAGGCGATAGGATTATTAGATGAAAGTAGGCAATCGGTTGATCAAAAGAACTAACCGAACATATTTCATTTTTTAGTAGCTTTCACCACAACAAAGGATCCCTGACCAAAACCTTGTTTAGGCATTTGCATTTCTTTAATGTCATCCAAATTATCGAATAATGTTTGGTTGAATTCTAAATCTTTAAACCTGGTTTCCTTAAGTAAAGCCTTTATGCGATCTACGGTGTAGAATTTGGCATTGGCAAAGAAAGTGCTTCGATGACGTTTTTCGAGATACTGTTTGGCAATACGTTGTTCTTTATCCAAGAACCCTATGAGAACAGATCCCTTGGGTTTTAATACCCTATGTGCTTCGGCTAGCGCATTTTTTATACTATCCAAATGACAAATGGTTACAAAAAGAACAAAATCGAATTGCAAATCCCTATAGGGGAGTTTTTCTGCAACGCCATCAATAATCTCAATTCCTCTTTTTATTGCCTTTGCAGCCATAGCTTCGGAGGGTTCAACGCCTTCTTTTATTCCTAAGGGTTGAGCAAATCTTCCAGTGCCCAATCCCACTTCTATACCTCTAATATTTTCCGGTAATTTAACCAACTGCTCCTTTATCGCTGCAAGTTCGGATTGATATACTGCGGAATAATCCTCATACCAATTCTCATAATCTTCTACGTTTTTTTCAAATATTTCTGTCTGTGCCATGATTACTAT
>JBATIW010000558.1:0-5686 GCA_049668005.1 Maribacter sp. | reverse complement strand
CAATAAGATCCACTCCGGTATTCCAATCCGTAGAGGTTAGTATTATAGATTCAGGCCCATTAGTTTCAGTGGCATCATACCTATCAATAAATATGGTAACATCTGCAGTTGGCTGGCTCGTTAGCGTAAAGGTAAACGTTGCCTGCCCTCCAGCTTCAGTAGTGGTCCCTGTTGTTGTAGAGATATTTATACCCGCTGTATCATTATCCCTAATTCTTCCCCGTGCATCCCCTCCACCAGCGAGGCCTACCCCATTAGTTGGAGGTCCTAATTGAACTGTGAAATCTTCACGATTGCCTTCATCAATGAAATCATCAATTATCGGGACCGTTATAGTCTGGGTTTCACCATTAAATCCAGAAAAAAACAATGGCGTGCCTATAGTATTGTCAAAGTCAATACCACCTGTCGCTGTATCATCAACAAAAGAATAGGTAACCACAGTTCCAAAAAGCCGAAAACCATTGAAGGTGACAGTGAAAACCATATTACCAACATCCTCATCTTCCGTAACATCTTCTATAGAAACATCCTGCCCATGCCCGCTAAAGGCAAGAAGCAAGAAGGTACCAAAAAACAATAGTTTTTTAGAAATATTTGATATACTTCGAATTAGGGCAAACATAAATTTTTCTTTTCTTTTTCACAGACTGTCCTTTGAACAGCTAGTATTTCAAGTGACAGCTTAGAAAGTAGGTTTATTAAAAATAGTGATAATTCTTTCTTTATTGACCTAAATACCTTTAAAAATAATGGAACTTAAATTTCAATTTCGCATATTTTAGGCGATTTTTCAATCTTCTTTAAACCAACCGGAGTATTTTACATAGGCGTTGGCAATCCGATCAATCTCACCAGCGCTTAGTTCTGGACTGATATCCTTGATTTTCTTTGCGGGCATCCCTGCAAAAACAGTTCCCGAAGGTACAAGGGTCCCCTTCGTCACCACCGCACCTGCAGCAATGATGCTATTGCTCTCCACAATACAATCATCCATAATTATGCTCCCCATCCCTACCAAGACATTATCTTTTATCGTACAGCCATGTATTATTGCGTTATGCCCAATAGATACGTTGTTGCCAATATTAGTTGGGGATTTTTGATAGGTACAATGCACAACCGCGCCATCTTGAACATTTACCTTATTACCCATTTTAATATAGTGTACATCGCCTCTCAAAACCGCATTGAACCAAACACTGCACTGATCCCCCATGGTAACCTCACCTACTATAGTTGCATTTTCGGCAATAAAACAGTCCTTACCTATTATTGGAGTCTTCCCCTTTACTGATTTTATAAGCATAATCTAAATTTTATAAGCGTCAAAAGTAAGCCAATAAGTCCTTCTTTTTAGAAGCGGAGACCGAAAGTTCTTTGCCATTGGAGACAACGACACTTCCCCCCTTGCCTTTTTTGTATTTAATCACCTCATTAACATTGACCAAATAGGATTTATGGATTCTAGCAAAGGGGAAATCAGACAATGCCCCTTCAAAATATTTTAGGGTCTTACTCACCAGTATTTTCTTGTTCTCCAAATAGATTTCAGTATAGTTATCGTCTGCCTTACAATACAGTATATCAGCCACATTCAATACTTGAAAACCATCAAGTTGTGGCAAGGTAATCTTACCCTCAACTTGACTGAAATTGGTCTTTAGAACTTTGCCCTCAAGGGCTTCCTCCTTCAATTTTATTTCAAAAACATAATCCACCGCCTTGATCAATTCGTCTATATTAATGGGTTTCATTAAGTAATAGGCAGCATGATGGTTCAAAGCATCCATGGCATATTGATTGTAAGCAGTTACAAAGACCGTTTCAAAGTTTCTGTCGGGTATTTGATCCAACAAATCAAAGGCGTTCCCATAAGGCATTTCAACATCCAAAAAAACCAAATCCAACGCATTCTTCTTTATTAATTCAATGGCTTCCTGTATGGAGGCTGCCTCACCCAGAACTGTTACTTTGGGGCAATATTTTGCCAAATAGTTTCCGAGTATTTCCCTACTATTTGCCTCGTCTTCAATAATAAGTGCGTTTAAACCCATCAATCCCTTTTTAAGGTAAATAGAACCCTGGTTCCTTTTCCGTCAGTGTTCAAATCAGTAATATGCACCGCTACCCTGTCCTTATACATGTCATTTAAAATGGCTATTCTTTTACCAATATTGTCCATAGCCTTCGATTTTTGTTTCTTCTGATTTTGGGTCTTCAAAGCTGCCGATTTTTTTCTTCCTATGCCATCGTCCTCAATGGTAATTCGAATGGAATTCGCATCTATATATTCAAGATTCACACCAAGCATCCCTTTTTCTTCCTTATAGCGCAAACCATGCCAAATTGCATTTTCAATATAGGGTTGCAAAAGCATGGGCGGAATTTGATAGCTATCCATATCGATGGATTCACCAATTTTTATCTCATAATCAAACTTATCCGGAAAACGGGAATGTTCAATTTTCACATAGAGTTTTATCAATTCCAATTCCTTTGACAAAGGAATAAAATCTTCCTCTGAATTTTCCAAAACAGCCCGCATCAAGCTTGAAAAATCGCTCAAATACCGATTTGCACTGCGTTCATCGCTTTTAGCAATAAAATTGTTAACTGAGTTCAATGCATTGAAAATGAAATGTGGATTCATTTGCGTACGCAATGATTTTAGGGCCAATAAATTATTGGCCAGTTTTTGTTGACGATTGCTTCTATAAAAAAAGAAGGCAGCCAAACCAGTAAGCACCATCCCAAAAAGCAAGGAATAAATGACCCAATTCTTTCTTTTATTACTTTCTTGTTCCAATTGTTGTCCCGTAACAGCCAAATCATATTTGCTCTGTGATAACTCCCGTTCCTGTTCCAGGCCAGCTATTCTACTTTGCTTTGATGCTATTTCGCGGTTAAACCTAGCGGCTCGCGCTATTTCTTGTTCCTTACGTATATATAAGGTATCAACAACAGCAACGTAGTCTTGATAGGTTTCCAAAGCTTTATTGAATTCACCTTTGAATTCATAAACCTCAGACAGCTTTCTGGTTGCATCTTTTTGTATAATCAGGTCGTCATCAATATCTGCCTCAACGATACTTTTTTGAAGATATGTAATGGCTTCGTCGTAATTATCCTGTGCTATATAAGCATTTGCAATTTTGTAATTGATTCGCTGTGTAGTTATAGAATCAGGTGAAACCGTTTGGTCTTTGGCCACCTTCGTTTCGGCAGGCAACCCTTCAAGTTCATTCAAACTCTCCTTACGCATTTGAATTTCCTCGTCGAATCTATTTTTTTTATTATAAAAATCGGCCACCTTTTCCTTTTCTTGAATAGAACGTTGGGGCGCCTGTCTTTTAGCCAATTGCAATGAATTCGTGTAATAACCCTCTGCCTCTATACTTCGATTATCCTTTGCATACGCATCCGCTATTTTAGAATTGAGGTCTGTCACTTTGGGGGTAACCTGGTTTTTCTCCGCTATTTTCAATCCTTCCCCATAAAAAGCGACGGCCTTATCTATAGCTCCCAACCCCAAGTAAGCGTCCCCTAAATATTCATGTATCTCCACTCTTTGAAAAGGAACCATATTCTTGACCTTTACCAAAGGTTCCAAGGTGTTTTTCGCATTTTCAAAATCGCCGTTGAACACATATGCTTTGCCCAATAACAAAGTTGTTCGAGTGGAGTTCTGGGCCTCCAGAGCATCTATATAACTGCTAATGGCGAGGTCGTACTGTTTGTGAAAATGATATACCTCCCCTAAGGTGGTCAAAGATGTTGACAGTTCACTTTTACTGCCCCGATTCCCTAATCGGGTAATGGACTTGGTAATAAAATCAATACTTTTTTCAATATTGGTCTTTTTATAGTAATTGGCGGAATCCAAAAAAAGTGCATGTGACGAAACCTCATTTCGAACACTTTTGTTTCGGCCTAAACCGGCCTTGTCTTTTTCCGAATAATCCTTGACCCTAACATCAACGTCCTCACTACTTCGTATAATATGGCGTACGGTTTCAAATTGTGGACTTTCAAACGTCAATTCATCGCCTATTGCAGCGGTAATCTTAAACGCTCCCAACCCATCGGTCAAAGTATATTCACCTGAATTCGTTGAAACCTCAACATCTGAAATCGGTATGCTGTTTTCCTGGCCCTTTACAGACCCCTTAATCTGTACTTTGGCCGCGCGATCCAAATCCTGTGAAATACAGGCAAAAGTCCCTAGGAGTACTACAATTGCTATGTGATAAATCTTATTCATTATTCTTTAAACACCTTGTAAACTTAGCTGATTTAAGTGGTATTTAAAAATGCCAAAAAGTCCAAAACAGGACTTATTTCATTCAAATTTCATCGTTTACGAAGCAAGCTGGCCCATTAACTCACCCGAAGGACCACTTCACTCATTCTAGGTTTTTTAGGAAATAGTTTGAACATACTTTTATCCTATAAACATAAAAGAAATCAGCAATGAAAAATCTAAATCAAGTCTTCGGAATGTGTCTTTTGGCACTCACTGTTCATACAACCTATGGTTATGAATTAACACTAAAACCAACGATTAAGGAACCAATCATCGCAGCAGCGAAATTCGGCGAGACCGATGAAAGAGATTCCAATAATACCGTGAAAATTGCTTTATTATTAGATACAAGCAACAGTATGGACGGATTGATAAACCAAGCTAAAGCCCAACTGTGGGATATCGTGAACAAATTTACCCATGCTAAATGCGGCAACGATTCCAGACCTAATTTACAAATAGCGCTCTACCAATATGGTAACGATAATCTATCATCTCGGGAAGGTTATATTCAGCAGGTTCTCGATTTTAGCAATGATTTGGATGAAATCTCTGAAAAGTTATTTTCCTTGACCACGAACGGTGGCGAAGAATATTGCGGACAGGTCATACATACTTCTTTAAGGCAATTGAATTGGGGTAAAAACCCAGATAACCTGAAAATGATCTTTATTGCCGGAAACGAACCTTTTACGCAGGGTAAATTAAACTACAAGGATGCTGTAACCAATGCAAAAGAGAAAGATGTAATTGTTAATACCATTTTCTGTGGTGCCTATCAGCAGGGTATAAATACAGATTGGAAAAGGGGAGCTACAATGACCGGTGGTGAATATATGGCAATTGACCACAACAGACATGTAGTACATATTAATACGCCTTATGACGATGTGATCATAAAACTGAATTCAAAATTGAATAGCACGTATATTGGTTATGGGGCAAGAGGAGCATCAAAAATGGAAATGCAATCAGTACAAGACGAAAATGCTATGGAAATGGAAGAGGCTGTTGCCGTAAAACGTGCCGTGAGTAAGAGTTCAAGATTATACCAAAATTCTTCATGGGATTTGGTGGATGCTTCGGATGATAAAGATTTTGATGTTGCCAAGATCAAGAAAGATCAATTACCAGAAAAATTGAAGCATAAGTCAACGGCCCAAATTGAAAATTATATTGAGGCAAAAAAGGTTGAACGCAAGCAAATTCAAAAGGAAATACAGGAACTCAATGCAAAACGAGAAGCTTTTATAGTAAAAAACCAAAAAGAAAATGCCAAGGGCGAGTTAGAGAATGCTATGCTCGAGGCCATAAAAAAACAGGCTGAAAAGAAAAATTACCAGTGGGAATAGATTATTTGAACTTCGCTTTGCGCTATAC
>JBATIW010000557.1:0-9279 GCA_049668005.1 Maribacter sp. | reverse complement strand
TATTTCGAATGCAATAATCCGAATCATCTTCAATGCCATAGGTCGTTCCTTTTAGAGGTAGACCATTTCGAACGAAAAGTTTTCCGCCCGGTTTTAATTTGCCAACAAAATCATTGAACGACTTTGTAAGCTCTTCATTACTACCATATATATCCAAATGGTCAGCATCCATAGATGTGACACATGCCACATTTGGAAAAAGCCGCAAAAAGGAACGGTCATATTCATCTGCTTCTACTACTGAATAATCTGAGCCTTTAAATAAAAAGTTGCTATTAAAATCTTCTGAAATACCACCCAAGAATGCGGTAAATGATGTTCCCGTCTCATTGAGCAAATGAGCCAAAATACTTGAGGTTGTGGTTTTTCCATGCGTTCCCGCAACTGCAAAACAGAAGGTGTCTTTCGTGATTATTCCCAATACCTCTGATCGCTTCTTCACTTCAAAGCCATTCGCTATAAAATATTGGTATTCTGAATGCCCTTCCGGTACTGCAGGCGTATAAACTACTAACGAATTTTCTGAATGCTTATATAAATCATTTATAGCTGCCACATCATCGTTATAATGAATATCTATACCCATGGCCTCCAACTCTAGGGTCAATGGCGTCCCGGTTTTATCATAGCCGGCGACATTCTTTTCAATAAACTTAAAATAACGCGCCAAGGCAGACATTCCTATACCTCCGATGCCTATAAAATAAACGCTATGTATATCTTTCAAGTCCATTTATTCAGATAACAATTTTTCTATTTCGTCAACTATATCCTTAGTAGCATTTGGCAATGACAATTTCTTAATGTTAGTTGCCAGATTCACTTGTTTTGATTTGGATTGGAATACATCACTAAAAACATGCTCAAAATCACTATCCAAATCATTCTCTTTTACGATCAATGCTGCATGTTCCTTAACTAAGGCTGTTGCATTTTTTGTTTGATGGTCCTCAGCTACATTAGGTGAGGGAATGAATATTACTGGCTTGCCTACAATACATAGTTCAGAAACCGAACTGGCCCCCGCACGGGATATGATAATATCACCAGCTGTATAGGCATGATCCATTCTATTTAAAAAATCCAAAACCTTGATTCCATCGGAATTATATTTTTTATACTCCTCATAATAAAGTTTCCCACATTGCCATATTAGCTGTATGCCTAAGCCATTGAAATAATCCAACTTTTGTTCAATCAATTGATTTATTCGTCTAGCCCCAAGACTTCCTCCTAAAACCAGAAGCGTTGTTTTGCTAGGATCCAATCCAAAAAAGTCCAATGCGTCATTTTTAGTATCTCCCAAATCAACCAGATCACTCCGTACCGGGTTACCGGTCTTTACTATTTTCGCCAATGGAAAGAAAGCTTCCATTCCATCATAAGCCACGCAAATCTTGGCAACTTTATCTTTCAATAATCTGTTTGTTATGCCGGCATAAGAATTTTGCTCCTGTATTACACATGGAATCCCCCTGCCAGAGGCAATTTTCAATAGCGGGCCACTAGCAAAGCCACCCGTACCTATTACCGCATGGGGTTTAAACCTGGTCACTATTCTGCCTGCTTTGAACAAACTACTAATCAATTTAATTGGAAACATTAAATTTTTAAGGGTCAGTTTCCTTTGAAACCCAGAAATCCATAATCCTTCTATTTTATAACCCGCCTGGGGCACTTTTTCCATCTCCATCCTGT
Organism: Maribacter sp.; assembly: GCA_049668005.1. GTDB lineage: Bacteria > Bacteroidota > Bacteroidia > Flavobacteriales > Flavobacteriaceae > Maribacter_A. Next base: position 7,581 of record JBATIW010000557.1, on the reverse strand, counting down.
CCCTGGCTCCTACGAACAAGAAGGCAGCACTCGGATGTCTTTTTTTTAATTCATCGGCTATGGCAATAGCAGGATAAATATGCCCTCCAGTGCCACCTCCCGATAGTATAAACCTATAATTGCCCACTCAATACTTCTAACGGATTAGTATCATCGATTTCATCATTGTTAATTTCTGAAAAATCACTTTTTCTACTTACACTCAATATTATTCCGATGGCCAAACAAGTCATCCAACTCGAAGTACCCCCACTACTGATCAATGGTAAGGTTTGACCTGTAACCGGAAACAATTCAACTGCTACCGCCATATTTATCAATGCTTGAAACACGATGGGCAAACCAACTCCCAATACCAGGAGTTTTCCAAAAATTGTTTGGCTGCCATTGGCAACAACCACTATTCTAAATAACAATAACAAATAGAAGAACATGAGCACAAAGCCACCTACCAATCCGTATTCCTCAACGATAATGGCATAAATAAAATCCGAAGAACTCTGGGGTAAAAAATTCTTTTGTACGCTCTTTCCTGCACCTTTACCTACAATCCCACCAGAAACGATGGCAATTTTGGCCCTTTCTATCTGATAATCGGCTTCTGTATCTTCCGGATTAGAGAAATTTTCTATTCTATTGATCCAGGTATCCACACGATTGGGAAACAAATCAGGGGCAGCTTTAGCCGTAAGAATGAACAAAGTCAGACATACAATCCCAGTTCCTATAATTCCCATTATATATTTAAAAGGGTATCCTCCTAAAAAACACAACAATAAAACCATGGAAAATATAATCGCCGCTGTTGAAAAATTGGCCGGAAGTATAAGAATAATCACTAAAAAGACCGGAACCCAAAGCGGAAGTATGCTTTCTTTAAATGTTATTGCATCGTCTTTGATTTTTGTTAGATAACGCGCTACATAAATCATCAATACAACTGCAGCCAAATTTGAAGTTTGAAACGTAAATCCGACTAACGGAATACGAATCCATCGACTGGCATTGGCACCTTCAATGGTTGTGCCCTGGGCAATAGTAAAAATCAACAACACCAAAATAATGGGCATGGCAATTAATGATAGCCCTTTAAAAAAGTGGGCAGGAATTTTATGTACACCATAAATAATTGCGAAACCCAAAAACAACAAAAGGGCATGTTTGACCAGATGACCCCCGGTGGTACCATTACCCACTACATACACCAAGTTGCTACTCGCACTATAGACAGGTAAAAATGAAAACAAGGCCAATAAAGCCACTACGGCCCAAATGGCTTTATCCCCTTTAATATTTTTGAAGAAATTCAACACTTCTATAAATTTTTAATGGCTTCTTTAAATTGATGGCCTCTATCCTCATAATTTTCGAACAAATCGAAACTTGCGCATGCGGGTGACAATAAAACAGTATCACCACGTTCCGCAATTTTATATGCAACCTTTACAGCTTCTTCCATGGCATAGGTTTCAACTATTAATTCGATCACATTACCAAAGGCGTCAACAATTTTTGAATTGTCATTTCCTATACAAATAATGGCCTTTACTTTTTCGCGAACCAAAGGCATTAGTTCTTTATAATCATTGCCTTTATCAACGCCACCAACAATCCATACCGTTGGGGAACTCATACTATCCAATGCATAATACGTTGCGTTCACATTCGTGGCCTTGGAATCATTGATATATTGAACATGTTGTATTTTGAGGACTTTTTCCAATCTATGCTCGGCGCCTTGAAAATTGGCAATACTCGCACGAATGGTTTCCTTTCGGATCCCAATTAATGTTGCAGCCGTACTTGCGGCCATAGTATTCTTTAAATTGTGCTTGCCTTCTAGTGCTAATGTACTTGTCGTCATTTCCAAAGTCTCGTTATTTGTCTTTATTATTATTTTATTGTTCTTTACATATGCCCCTGTATTCAATTCCTTCTCAATTGAAAAAGGCATTAATGTGGATTTAATCGGGTGGTCGGCCAACCATTCTACAATTACCTTATCATCGGCATCATAAATGAGATAATCCGCTACTGTTTGGTTTTCTACTATTCTGAATTTAGAAGCAACATAGTTTTCAAACTTGTTTTCGTAGCGATCTAAATGGTCTGGCGTAATGTTGGTGATTATGGCTATGTTCGGCTTAAAATCAACAATGCCGTCCAACTGGAAACTGCTTATTTCCAATACATAGCAATCAAAGTCATTTTCTGCTACCATCCTGGCAAAACTGTCGCCAATATTGCCAGCCATACCAACCTTTAATCCTTCTGCTTTAAGAATATGATTGGTGAGCATGGTTGTTGTGGTCTTCCCATTGCTTCCCGTTATACCGATAATCCTTGCATCAGTATATTTCGATACAAATTCAATCTCAGAAATGACTGGAACACCTTCTTTCTTTAATTCAACAATCAAAGGAACCGTATCCGGTATCCCGGGGCTCTTCATTACAACATCGGCATTCAGAATTTCACCCTTAGAATGTTTTTCTTCTTCCCAATTAATCCCAATATGTTCAAGAACGTCTTTATACTTTTTCTTTATTTTCCCTATATCCGAAACAAAAACATCGAATCCTTCTTTCAACCCCAGAATGGCAGTACCTACGCCACTTTCTCCTCCGCCAAGGATTACCAATCGCGCCATCTATCTTACCTTAAGAGTCACAATCGTTATAATCGCCAACATGATTCCCACAATCCAAAAACGGGTAACAATTTTACTTTCATGGTACCCTCTTTTCTGATAATGATGGTGTAAGGGGGCCATAAGAAATATTCTTTTTCCTTCACCAAACCTCTTTTTTGTATACTTGAAATACGCAACTTGCAACATCACTGAAATGGACTCAGCAAAGAAGATTCCACATAAAACGGGGATTAATAACTCTTTTCTAATGATTATCGCAATTACGGCGATAACCCCTCCTATGGTCAAACTCCCGGTATCGCCCATAAAAACGGTTGCAGGAAAAGCGTTATACCATAGAAACCCGACCAATGCACCAATAAAAGCAGTTATGAAAACCAATAATTCGCCCACACCCGTTATATACATGATGTCCAAATAATCCGAAAAAATGATGTTACCCGATACCCATGTGAAAATGCCTAAAGTGAAAACTATGATTGCGGAGGTACCGGCAGCCAAACCATCAATGCCATCAGTTAAATTGGCCCCATTGGAAACTGCTGTCACGATTAGAATTATCATAGGAATGAATATCAACCATACATAGTCTTTTGCACCGTCCCCAGCCCATGAAATAAGATTCCCATAGTCAAACTCATTGTTTTTTAGAATAGGAACCGTGGTCATGGTAGATTTTATATCCCCTCCCTTTACTTGTTCAACGGTGTACTCTTCGGTGATAATACTCTTATCGTGCTCGCGCATCGTAACTTCAGGGTGAAAAAATAAGGTGGCACCCACGATGAGGCCCAAAACCACTTGGCCCAAAATTTTAAATCTTCCTTTTAAGCCTTTTTTGTCATTCTTGAATATTTTGATGTAATCATCAATAAAGCCAATTACTCCCATCCATAGCGTGGTCACGATTAAAAGAATCACATAAATATTCTTTATATCGGCAAACAACAAAACCGGAATCAAGGTAGAGATGATAATAATCAAGCCCCCCATAGTAGGTGTGCCCGCTTTTTGTTCTTGCCCATCTAATCCCAAATCACGAATACTTTCCCCAATTTGCTTGCGTTGAAGAATAACAATGATCTTTTTACCATATACCGTCGCGATAATCAAAGAAAAAAGTATGGCCATTGCTGCACGAAAGGTGGTAAACCCAAACAGACTTGCTCCTGGCACCTGGTATTCATTCTCTAAATATTCAAAAAGATAGTATAGCATTATCTGTTGTTCTTATAAAAATCTTTACTTACTCAAGCTTTCCAATAAATCTGTAACAATCTTAAAATCGTCAAACTCAACTCTTTCCCCGTTCGTTTCTTGATAGTTTTCATGGCCTTTGCCAGCAACAAGTATAATGTCATTGGCAGTAGCTAATTGGCAGGCCACTTTAATAGCCTGTTTGCGATTTTCTATTGATAATATTTTCTTCACATTTTGCGGCTCAACCCCTGCCTCCATTTCTTCAATAATCACCGCTGGCGATTCTGTTCGCGGATTGTCTGAAGTAAAAATGGCTTTGTTGCTCATTTGAGATGCGATATTGCCCATGACCGGACGCTTAGACTTGTCTCTATCGCCACCACACCCCACAACGGTGATGACGTTTTCATTTCCAGTCCTCAATGTGTTGATTGTCTCAAGCACATTTTTCAAGGCGTCCGGCGTATGGGCATAATCAACTATTGCCGTTATTTTTTCTTTTGATATATAATATTGAAACCTTCCGTCTACATTTTCCAATTCACTTATCAAGCGAAGGGTTTCCAATTTTTCCAAACCTAGCAGGTCGGCAGTGGCATAAATGGCCAATACGTTGTATGCATTAAAATGACCTATGAGTTTGGTCCATAATTCATCATCCTCAATTTTCAATAATTGTCCTTCGAATTGATTTTCCAGGATATGTGCCCTATAATCGGCATAGGACTTTAATGCGTAGGTATATTTTCGGGCTTTGGTATTCTGCAGCATTACCAATCCGTTTTTATCATCCACATTGGAAAGTGCAAAAGCCTTTTTTGATAAATTATCGAATAACAATTTCTTTGTATCGCGATATTCTGCAAATGTTTTATGATAATCTAAATGATCGTGTGAGAGATTGGTGAAAATAGCCCCCTCAAATACCAAGCCTTCAGTTCTTTTTTGATGAAGACCATGTGAACTCACTTCCATAAAACAAAACTCAACACCTTTGGCATTCATTAAACTCAGGTGCTTATTTATAGTCAAAACATCTGGGGTGGTATGACTTGTGGCAAATTCCTTGTCATCGACCATTATTTTAATAGTGGATATCAATCCAACCTTGAAACCAGCTTTTTTGAACAGTTGATATAGGAGACTGCTAATCGTTGTCTTTCCATTAGTACCTGTAATACCAACCAGTTTTAAATTCTTGGAAGGATTATCATAATAATTAGAAGCCATTATGGCCAAGGCCTTATTCCCATTATCTACCTCAACATAGGTAACACCATTTATCAATTGCTCTGGCATTGTTTCACATACAATGCATAATGCACCCGAATTGATAGCCTTCCCTATAAATTTATGACCATCTGTCAAAGTGCCTTTAATAGCTACAAACACATCGTCCAATCCCACGTTTCGGGAATCAAAACACAAAGTGTTTACCATAACATTGGTAGACCCACTTACTGCTGTAAGGCCTACTCCAAATAATATGTCTTTAAGTAGCTTCATGAAAGATCTAATACGATTTTATCTACTTTGTTGATATCCGTTCCATGACGAATGGATTGTTTTTTGACTTTTCCGTTACCACGAACTTCAACCTCGATTCCAAGGTTTTCAAGAATTGAAACTGCATCCATGCCACTCATTCCCTTGACATTGGGAACCTTATTGTATTTTTTTTGGGCTTCAGCATAGTATTTTTGATAAGAATTTTCCAATTTCTGATCTTGACCATTCAACATTTCAACTTCATCGATCAAAGGATTGGTTGCGTACACTTTTTGCGCTACGGATTTAAAAACAGGACCTGAAACATCCGCTCCGTAATACCCTACGCTTTTATCTGGCTCATGAATAACCACAATGCACGAATATTTAGGGTTTTCTGCAGGAAAATAGCCCGCAAAGGTTGATATATACCTTAATTTATCTGGATCCTTGGAAACATAATTCTTCTGCGCAGTTCCGGTTTTACCGGCCATTGAGAAGTTCGGCGAATACAATCTATGGCCTGTTCCATGTTTTTTCTCAACTACGTTCTTCAATAGTTGTTTCACTTTAGCCGCAGTTTCCTTTGAACATATAGCCGGATTGATAACCTCTTTTTCGAACTTCAAAACAGATCTGTTCCATTCTTTTACTTCTTTAATCATACGAGGCTTTACCATCTCCCCATCATTAGCAATGGCATTATAAAATGTCAAGATTTGTAATGGCGTCATTGAAACTTCATAACCATAAGCCATTTGTGCGAGTGAAAGACCAGACCAACCTTTATCCCCAGGGTATCTGATAACCGGCACGCCTTCCCCTTTTATAGGCAGCCCTAATTCCTTGTGAATATTCATTGACCTTAAGCGGTCAACATACCTTTCAGGATTTTCCTTATATCCATTATGAATGGTTTTGGCAAAAGCAACGTTTGAAGAAACCTCAAATGCCTTTGAAATCGTTAGTTTACCATAGCCTCCATGTTTGGTATCTTTTACCCTATGTTTATAGATTTGCCAATATCCCTTTTCCGTATCAACTACTGAACTGGTATCTATGACCTGATCCTCCAAGGCCGCAACTATATTCATTAATTTAAAAGTAGAACCTGGTTCGTGCGATTCACCGATGGCATAATTAAGACGCTCATAATACTTACCCGCTTTGGTCATACCTAAATTGGAAATTGCCTTGACCTCGCCTGTTTTGGTTTCCATTACGATTACAGTACCATGATCCGCTTTGTAATGTTCCAATTGTTTTAATAATGCATGGTGGGCAATGTCCTGTATATTGATATCAATTGTTGATATCACGTCGTAGCCGTCCTTGGGCTCCACAATATTATCCATGCCAATAGGCTTCCATTGGCCTTTGGCAATTTTTTGCTTTAATCGCTTTCCTTCGACACCCCTTAAATATTGACCAAAAGCGCCTTCAAGCCCAACTCTTGTGTAGTAGCCATTTTCATCTTTGCGCTCATAACCAACACTTCGTTCTGCAATTTTCCCCAAAGGATGTTCCCTGACCGTTTTTTGTTCAACGATCAATCCACCCTTATACGGCCCTTTGTTCAATAAAGGAAAATCCTTCACTGCGATATAATCAGAGTAATCCAGATTTCTGGCTAAAAGGGTATATCTGTTCTTATTGGCCTTTGCTTTTCGCAAAAGCTGTTGATAATATGAAGATGTCTTGCCGGAAAGCTGGGCCAAAGCATTGGAGAGCGGTTTTATATGCGCTTTAAAATCTTCGTCGCTAACCGTTACTGCATCAAAACGAATCGTATATTTTGAAACTGATGTGGCTAGTAAACTACCATCATCAGAATACAAATTACCCCGATTCGGGGCAATGGTGAACATTTTCTCCGTTCGTTTCAAAGCTAAATCCCGGTACTTATCACCATGAATCATTTGGATACTCACCAATTTAAATAGCACAACACCGGCAAACAGGAAAAGACATCCTGATACAACGTATAACCTGGTTAATATGCTCTTTTCGGTTACTGGCATTATTCCTTAATTGATTTTACCTTTATTTTTCTTGGCGGTGTCTCTGATGGATACAATCCTTTTTCCTCAACGGTTTTCGTAATGGTTGATTCCAATTTTAGGCGTTGTGCGTCTGACCTTAGATCAACAAATTCGCTACGCAATTCCTTTACCTCTTCATTCAGCGCGGCAATTTGATGTACTTTTTTATCAGCGCTGTGGGAACTCCCAATCATTACC
>JBATIW010000556.1:0-1724 GCA_049668005.1 Maribacter sp. | reverse complement strand
AAAGGAATGTAATAGGGCAATGGCTAGATTAAAGGTCTCTCTAGTTTCGTAACTACAAGATTCAGAAAAACTGACATCTCCGAATTGACCGTCGCCACATAATAACAGTTCACCTCTTAATAAATTTATGGAAGTTAAAGCAGGGTTAGGTTTATTGTTTTTACATCCGAATATGAATGACAACATAATTAACAACATACATTTGACAATATTTTTCATGATTTTTGTTTTAGTTGTTCGTCTGAATTTCTTCCAGATATTTATGATGGATATTTTGACCCTCTCGGACCACAATTTCAATAACCGCTTCTATGTCCTTTTTTGAAGTTCTAAAATTCACGACACAACTTCTTAGGCAATACTTTTCTTTTACAATGGCATTCGATAAAAATACCTCGCCGCCTAGTTCCAATGTTTTCAACAATGCTTCATTTAAGGTGTTTAGGTAAGTTTCCTTGTTTTCAATAAGGTCTGTATCTATGGGGACATATCTTAAAGTTGTTATGCTTAGGTTTTGTGAGACCGCTTCCAATGTGTTGTGCTCATCAGCCAAATCAAATAATAGTTTTGATAGCGCTATATCATCACTAATCAATTGGGTGTATCCTTTTCTGCCCACTTGTTGCAAAGCCATCCAAACTTTCAAGGCCCTGAAACCACGGGAATTTTGTAGTCCGTATTCATAATAATTTAGTGCTTGGGCATTTTCGCTTTTATCAAAAGGGTAATATTCCGGATGCGAGCTATAGGCATCTAAAAGATGTTGTGGGTTCTTTACAAGTGTGCAGCCCGCCTCGATAGGGGCATACAACCATTTATGTGGGTCAAGTGCAATGGAATCGGCTTGCTTGAGGCCTTCAAACGTAGCTTTCATCTCAGGGAGGATTGCTGCGGGAGCTCCATAGGCACCGTCAATATGAAACCAAAGGTCGTAGGTTTTGCAGATTGCCGCAATTTCTTCTAGGTTATCGACAACCCCAGTACTTACATCGCCTGCAGTCCCAACAACCATAAATGGCTGAAAACCTTTTTTTAGATCCTCATTTATAGTTTGCTCTAAAATATCAATGTCTATTTTATTGAACGTATCGGTAGGGATCCAACGGGTTTGTTTGGATCCATGTCCGAAGAGAATTGCAGCCTTTTCAACCCAAGTATGTGTTGTTTTTGAGCAGTATGCAATTAATTTTGATGAGGTATTGTTAATACCGTCTTCCTTGATACTCTTTGGTGCTTTGGCCGTTCGTGCTGCTAAAAAAGCGGTAAAGTTGGCCATATTGCCTCCACTGACTAAAATTCCTCCATAATTGGTTGATACACCGATAAATTCAGCCAGCCATTGCACCGTCTGTTTTTCAATTTCGGTGGCCATTGGACTTAATACTTGTGCCCCTACATTTTGATTTATTGCGGAAGCCATTAAATCTGCCAAAACACCAATTGGGGCTGGAGACGAAGTAATATATCCCATGAATTTGGGATGGCCATTGAACAAGGAATGATTCAGTAATAAATCTGTAGCTCTTTTAACTATTTCCACAGAAGATGTGGCATTTTCTGGCAATGTTGAAGTACCCAAAATATTTTGCAATTGTAAGGGTGATTCCCCTTTTGTTACCGGATATTCTTCAATGTTGTCAAAAAAATCAGCAATCGTATCAATCAATTGATATCCTATTTTTTTGAAATCTTCTTTTTGAATTTCAAGCGGTGTTTCCCTTTGC
>JBATIW010000555.1:0-2299 GCA_049668005.1 Maribacter sp. | reverse complement strand
TGCTCATGTTCAGTCAGCAGCTCCATTTCGGGGTGCGGCATTGAGAATTTACCGCTGTACCAATTACAGCGCCCAAAAATCACATAAGGAATGTTCAGTTTCAAATTTTCACGGATCCATTTTTGGCCTCTGAACCAAACCAATTCCATTTCCCCGGTTTCATCCTTAAAAGTAGCAACCAAACGTTTCCCTTTTTTCTGTTCTACGGTTTTAATATGGATGATTTTACCAACAATCTGAACATCTGCATTACTTCGTTGCAATTGCCCAATTCTGTAATACTGTGTTTTATCAATGTATCTGTTTGGGAAGAGATTGAGTAAGTCCTGATAGGTTGCAATGCCCAACTCCGATTGCAATGTATTGGCCCGGTTTGGGCCTACACCTTTTAGATACGTAATGGGGGTCTGCAGGTAATTGGCATTCATTCGATAAAAATAGCGGTTACCTTATACAACTGCAACATACGAAATTGCTAAATTTGATGTAGCATTAGTATGTAACCTTTAATGGATAGATTTTCACTTCTTATTTTAGTACTTATTTCACCTTTGTTGGTTGCCCAACATCAGGATAAAATAGATTTTGCACATGCCAATGTCACTATTCAAATTAATCCGGAATCAAGGGAAGTTATTGGAGCGGTTGTATATGACTTCGAAGTTTTGGGCAAAGTGGATTCCGTTTTTTTGGATGCCAGGAATATGGAGTTCAAGACCATAAAGTTAAATGGCAAAAAGGTGAAATCGAGAATAGGGGTCAAATCTATATCAATCTATAAAAATTTTAAAAAAGATAGATTTTATGAACTCTCATTGACCTATTCGGCAAAACCAAAGCAAACTGTTTATTTTTTAGGTTTTGAAGAAGGCATTGTCGAAAACGAACAGGTATGGACACAGGGGCAAGGTAAATATACCAGCCATTGGTTGCCCAGTTTTGATGATATGACCGAAAAGGTAGAGTTTGACCTAAGCATTATTTTTGATAAGAATTATGAGGTCATTGCGAATGGGAAACTTCAAAAAGTTGAGGAGAACGATGGCCATAAAACCTGGTCATTCGATATGCGCAACCCAATGAGCAGCTATTTATTGGCTTTTGCTATTGGAAATTACAGCAAACAAGTACTAACTTCTTCAAGTGGTGTTCCTATTGAGAATTACTTTTATCCGCAGGACAGTTTAAGGGTAGAGCCCACTTATCGGTATACAAAAGAGATTTTTGATTTTCTGGAACAGGAAATCGACGTACCCTATCCTTGGCAGGATTATAAACAGGTTCCGGTAAAGGATTTCCTCTATGCCGGTATGGAAAACACAAGTGCTACGCTTTTCTCTGACGGATATGTCATTGATTCAACCGCCTTCATAGATAAGAACTACGTAAACGTAAATGCCCATGAATTGGCGCACCAATGGTTTGGGAATTTGGTAACCGAGAAAGATGGAAACCATCATTGGCTTCATGAGGGGTTCGCAACGTATTATGCTTATCTGGCTGAAAAGGAAATCTTTGGGGACGAATATTTCTATTGGAAACTCTATGATTCGGCCAAACAACTACATGAACTTTCCGAAGATGGAAAAGGGGAGGTGTTGACCAATCCGAAAGCGAGTAGCCTAACGTTCTATGAAAAAGGGGCCTGGGCCTTGGTGATGCTTAAAGAGCAAATAGGGGATGACGCATTTGATCAAGGAATCAAGAATTATTTAAAAAAGTATGCCTATAAAAATGTAACCGTTCAAGATTTCATGGGTGAGATGGAAGTGGCAAGTGGCAAAGACCTTAATTCTTATATAGGATTGTGGTTGGAATTACCCAATTTCCCATATGAAAAGGCCAAGGAACATCTGACGGCCCATTCAGGATCATTAAAGAATCTCTTTGATTTAAAATGGGAATTGACAACCAGTCTGGAGGATAAGAGCCAAACAATCCAAAAGTATTGGGATACTTCCAATGCCGTGGAGCTAAAGGCCAGAATGATTTCAAAATTCCACAAATCATTTACACCAGAATTGATAAGTGAAGCCTTCGGTAGCGGGTCCATTAAGATACGACAGGCTTTGGCTTTGGTTTATGATAAGATCCCAACGGAATTGAAAACCGACTATGAAGCATTGCTCAATGATCAGAGTTATGTCACCCTAGAGCATGCTTTGTATAAACTTTGGATTTCGTTTCCCCAAGATAGATCTCGCTATTTGGATAAAACCAAAGGGACTATCGGGTTGCCTAATAAAAATGTACGGATGCTATGGTTATTTCTAGCTGTACTCACTAAGGATTATGAGAA
>JBATIW010000554.1:0-6129 GCA_049668005.1 Maribacter sp. | reverse complement strand
GTAGTACCCCCGCCACCGCCTGTGGTTTCTTCCCATATACCTTCAGGTTGATAGGGTTTAACGCTGGGTCCACCTATTTCTTTGTTGATCAATCCGCTTAACTGTAAAGCTTGGTCACGAATAGTTTCTGCAGACAATCGTAATCTTGGGGCATGTGTCAACCATTTATTTTCGGGGTCTCTTTCCATTAACTCATCAGAGACCTTTGTGCTTTGTTGATATGTTGCTGAAAGTGCGATATATTTCAACATTGTTTTTATATCCCAATTTCCTTCTTGCATTTTAATGGCTAAAAAGTCCAACAGCTCGGGATGGGTCGGTAAAGCCCCTTGATTACCAAAATCAAAGGATGAACTAACCAAGCCTGTGCCAAACATACGCTGCCAAAGCCTGTTTACCGTAACTCTAGCTGTAAGCGGGTTACCTTTTTGGAATAACCACTTTGCCAAACCCAATCTATTTCTTGATAAACCCTCGGGAAAAGGCATTATTGATTCAGGGGTGTTTGGATAAACCTGTTCTGTTGGTTGGTCATAAACCCCCCGATTTAAGATATACGCTGGTCGAGGTTCTTCCATTTCTTTCATGATCATTAATGGAATCTCTTTCATTTCACTCTTCTGAAAATTTATGAAATCATAAACCCCTTTTTTTTCTTTTTCAGAAATAACCAAATAAGGTTCAGGTGTCTCTTTTTGATTGGATACCAATCCTTTTTCATTGATATTATTGAAAAAACTGAAAAGTTCAAAATGTTCTTGTTGACTAATAGGGTCATATTTATGGTCATGACATCTTGCGCATTCAAAAGTAAGACCAAGAAATGCGGTACCGAAAGTCACAGTCCTGTCTTCTACATACTCCACTCGATATTCTTCTGGGATAACGCCTCCTTCAAAGGTTATTTTATGGTTTCTGTTGAAACCAGTGGCAAGAATCTGTTCTTTGGTGGCATTAGGTAAAAGATCGCCTGCGAGTTGGTAAGTTACAAATTCATCATATGGCATATTCTTATTGAAAGCATGAATCACCCAATCGCGCCAAGGCCACATAATCCGTTCAAAATCATCTTGATAACCATGTGTGTCGGCATAACGTGCAATGTCCATCCATTCCGCGGCCATATGTTCCCCATAGTCCTGAGTACCCATATAAAGATCAATCATCTTTTCAAAGGCCTTTTCTGAGTCATCATTTTTGAATTGTTGTATCTCATCAATGCTTGGAGGTAAACCGGTTAGATCGAAGGACAGCCTTCGCAGTAACTTTTCCTTTTTGGCAGGTTCGCTTGGGGTTAAACCATATTCATCATGTTTTGACGCTATAAATTTGTCGATTTCATTATTGCCCCAAGATAAATTAGCAGGATTGGGGAGTGACGGTTTATGCGGGACAATAAAGGCCCAGTGTTCTTTGTATTCAGCTCCCTGTTCAACCCATTTAGTCAATATTTTTTTTTCGAATTCCGTTAATTCCAAATTAGATTCAGGTGGTGGCATTAAGAAAGTTGGGTCCTTTGAATTAATACGCTTAACCAACTCACTTTTTTCAATATCCCCCGGCACAATGGCGAAATGGTCTTTTGCTTCCCCAAGGGCCTTATATGCATCTTCAGCGGTATTTAGGGAAAGACCTCCTTCAATGGCGTTTTTATCTGGGCCATGACATTTAAAACATCTATCTGAAATAATAGGCTTGACATGAAAAGTAAAATCGACCTTTTCAGGAATCTTCGCATAGCCATCGTTGTTCAATGATTTTTTGGAATTGGAATTCTCCAATTTGCAACTGGCATTCAGGAATAAAAGAAACATCATAACCAAGAGATGGCAAGTTACCAGTGAGCTGCGCAGTTTATCACTACTTTTCTTTTTCATTGCACTTAACTTTTATCAATTGGTTTAACTGATATTGAATATGGTCATTGAAGAGTGGCCGTCTGTGTAATTTCTTTCAAAATGAGAACTAAAATGAAGAAGTACAATAAAATTCGACTAATGACGGTTCTTAGAAGCTGAATATTAATGACGAAAGGTAATTAGGAGGCCGTGGTTGATTACTAGGGTTTAAACCATAACCTAGGTAATGGAATTGTTAAGTATTTTGGCCTTTACTTCATTAATATAGCTTCTGCCTATTGTATATCGTATATTGTCAATTTCAACACTATTGCCTTCTACAACCTGCACTTTATCTATACAAATAGTGAAAGATCGATGTATTCTGATAAATTGATCGGAGGGCAATTCATCGGTAAAACTGCTTAGGGTCTTATGAACAATATATTTACCAGTTGTTGTTTTTATTCGAATGTAATCTTTTAGGCTTTCAACAACCACTATTTCATCGAGGTAAATTTTTTGTAGTTTCTTTTTATCGACTTTTACGAAGATACTGGGATGTTCATTATTGGTATGTCTTTCTGCCGACTCGTTAACTTGTTTTAATTTGATTATCCGGTTGACGGCTTTTAGAAATCTGGGAAACGGAATTGGTTTTATTAGATAGTCCAATACTTCAAGTTCAAAACTCTCCACGGCAAATTCCTCGTGTGCCGTAGTTATGACTACCATAGGTGCTTCATGAAGCGTTTTAATGAACTCCAAACCATCCAATATGGGCATGTGAATATCCAAAAAAATAATATCAACTTCAGTGGTTTGTAAAAAGGTAGAAGCATCAACGGCATTTGAAAATGTATTTACCAGTTCCAATTCCTTGATTTGTTCAACATAGTTCTTAAGTACATTGATCGCTAAGGGTTCATCATCTATGATAATAACTTTTAAATCCATTATACCTTCAGTTTAAGTTCTACATAAAATTTGCTGCCCTGCTCATATATGTTAAGGACATAATCACTTTTATCATAACCGAGTTCCAATCTTTTCTTAACATTCAAGAGTCCAATGCCGCCGCCTATATCCTTGGCTTTACTCTTTTTGCTCTTTTTTGGGATGGTGTTTGAAACTTTGAAAAACAAATCATCCTCTTCAACCCGAATATCAACATCAATATACATTTTGCCTATATTTTGACTTGCTCCATGTTTAAAGCAATTCTCAATTAACGGAATGAGTAACATAGGGGAAATTTTTTTGTTCTCCAATTCACCTGAAATATGCATGTTCACTTCAAGGGAATCGTCAAAACGAATGCGTTCCAGATCTATATAATTTTGAATGCAATCAATTTCGTTTTTCAGATCTTGCTTTGGTTTTTTAGTGGCGTAAAGTAAATAACGCATTAACTCTGAAAGTTTCAACACAACTTCCGGAGCCTTATCTGATTTTTCCAAGGTCAATGCATAAATATTATTTAAGGTATTGAAAAAGAAATGGGGAGACACCTGTGATCTCAAAAATTTTAATTCTGTAGTCAATTGTCTTTTTTCCAGATTATGGAACTTGTTGTTCTCTTGAAGCCAATCGGCTGTGATTTTTATTGCTGTCACGAACGAAACGACATATAATTCACCCAACATAGTGGTTATTGCATAATTGAAGGTTAAGGAGGTAACCGCTTGCGGAGCTTCAGGCATTACATTAGTGCTAACCAAATAATAGGTTAGATTGAATTTTACCAATAGCATAACCAGTAGTGCAAGTAATACCAGAACGGTATATGAAAAGTATTTTTTGTTGTAAACGAATTTTGGCATTAAGTAATACACATTAAAATAAGACAGCGCAATGTGGATCGGAAAGCCAATTAAATTTGTTTTGAGAGAATATACAAGGTCGTCATGTACACTTCCCCAGCGTAACGTATTGAAAACAAAATAGATAATCCAAAAAATGACATGGTGTTTATAGGAGATTCCATATCCCTTGGAAGAGTTGTCACCGAAAAATCCATCTATTCTTTCATTTATCTGCATTTCTCCTAGCTATAGATTTAAATCATATTTAATGACGTTGGGCATTGGTGCTAAGTTGTTGGTCTAAAAATGTTCAAATTCTAGTAAAAAGTATAAACATTTAATAGCTCCAATAGGGTGTCAAGATACTTATTTTTAGATTAATTCGGTAAATAATACCATTATCTGGGCATACTTGTAAACTGACGAATTGCCAACCAAAATGATGAATGTACGCTTTATTTTAATCTTTGTTGTTCTACTGATAGTTTCATCCTGTGTTCAAAATGAAAAATTAAAAAAGCCAAAAGAAGTTACTGATTATGTGGATCCATTTATTGGAACAGGTGGGCATGGTCATACCTATCCAGGGGCAACCTCACCATTTGGTCGTGTACAACCTAGTCCTGATAATGGTACCGCTGGTTGGGATTGGTGTTCTGGTTATAATATAAGCGACTCCATTATTTCAGGTTTTGGACAATTGCATTTGAGTGGTACGGGGATTGGTGACTTGACCGATATTCTATTGATGCCTACCAATTCAAAAATGAATCTTAGTCTTTTTGGTAAAACCAGGGATTCTTTGCCTTACACTTCCAAGTTTTCACATACACAGGAAATTGCTTCTCCGGGTTACTATACGGTTCTTCTGTCAGATCCGAATATTAGTGTAGAACTTACAGCTAATGATTATGTTGCTTACCATAAATATACTTTTAATAGTGAAGAAAATCCTTCTTTTATAATTGATCTGGGATATGCCGTAAATTGGGACCAATCATTGAATTGCCGTATACAGTTGGAAGATGCCAACCATATCGTTGGGCATAGATTTAGTACCGGCTGGGCAAAAAACCAAAAAGTATTCTTTGCCATTGAAATATCAGATCCGATTATTAAACATCAATTAATCGGGGATAGATTAATATCCGATCATGATATCGAAGTTAATGGGGTAAAAAGTGGTGGGCAATTTTTCTTTAAGACGGATACCAAGACCGTTGAGGTCAAAATAGCAGTTTCATCCGTTAATGTTGAAAATGCAAAAGAAAATTTAAAGCTTCAGGGCGGTGCCACTTTTGAAGAGACTTATAAAAAAACGAGTGAAAACTGGAACAATTTGTTATCAAAAATTAAAGTCGAAACGCCGATTGACTCCCTAAAGACCATATTCTATTCAGCGCTATATCACACGCAAGTGGCACCAACTTTGTTCAACGATGTGAATGGTGAATTCAGGTTGCAAAATGATAGTATTGCCAAAACAGCTTTTAAGATGTATTCCTCACTCTCCCTTTGGGATATTTTTAGGGCTGAAACTCCTTTATTGAGCATTATGGATCCGAATCGCATGGATGATATGGTAAAATCAATGCTTGCCTATTACGACGAAAGTGGGGTTTTGCCAATATGGGTCTTATCTGGTAACGAAACCGGTACAATGCCAGGATTTCATTCAATATCAGTTATAGCAGAGCTGATTTTAAAAGGTCATCAAGGATTTGATGTTGAAAAGGCCTATCAAGCAATGAAAACAACTATGATGGGAGATATTATTGGTCTTGAGGCATATAAAAAACATGGGTATATCCCTTATGATGTAATGGATCAATCTGTTTCAATAAGTCTCGAATACGCTTATAACGATTGGTGTGTTGGCCAGGTTGCCAAAAAATTGGGCAAGGAGGAGGATTATCAATATTTTGATAAACGCTCTAAAGCATATCAAAATTTCTATGATTCTAATTCGGGTTTTCTTCGCGGAAAATCATCAGATGGAAAGAATTTTCATGAACCTTTTGACCCAAAAGCATCCAACCATATTGAAGATACTGATTACACCGAGGGCAATGCGTGGCAACATAGTTGGTATGTTTTGCACGATGTGGACGGACTCATAGATCTGCATGGCAGTAAGGAATCCTTTGCCCTTATGGTAGAGCAGTTGTTTACGGAAAGCTCGGACTTGAGCGGCGATAATGTCTCACCTGATATTTCAGGATTAATCGGCCAATACGCCCATGGTAACGAACCCAGTCATCATATAACCTATATGTTGAACAAGGCAGATGCTCCTTGGAGAACACAATATTGGGTGCGTGAAATTTTAAAAACACAATACAGTACACAACCCGACGGGTTAAGCGGTAATGAGGATTGTGGGCAAATGTCAGCCTGGTATGTAATGAGTTCACTAGGAATTTACCCTATGAACCCTGGTTCAGGAGAATATGAGATGGGTAGTCCGCTTTTCGAGAAAGCAACCA
>JBATIW010000553.1:0-7449 GCA_049668005.1 Maribacter sp. | reverse complement strand
AGTCAAGGGATTGTATACATCTACCTGAGGACGTATAATATCGGCTGATGGTAACTTTTAGTTGGGTTCCGTAGGTAAGCTTCATGGGTCTTTGAACCAAACCTTTCCCAAAGCTACGGGCGCCCATAATTACTGCACGGTCCAAATCCTGTAAACTTCCCGAAACGATTTCACTTGCCGAAGCACTACTGCCATTCACCAAGACAACCAAAGGTATTTCAGTATCAACCGCCTTGTTCTTGGTCCTATATTCCGAATTGAACTTTTTAACCTTGGATTTTGTGGTAACAATCAATTCCCCCTTTGGCACAAATAGATTGGTAACGTTTATAGCCTCGGATAATAATCCACCAGGATTTCCACGTAAATCCAAGATGATTTTTGACGCACCTTTTCCTTTAAGATCAATAAGTGCTGCTTTGGTTTGCGAGCTTGCCTTTGCATTGAATTTTGCCAACACAATATACCCTGTTTTATCATCAACCATTTGGTAATACGGCACAGCATCGACTTCTATTGCCTCTCGTTTTATTGTGGTTGTATTCATTATGCCAAGTCTTTTATAGGTAATTGCAACAGAAGAGTTATTGGCGCCTTTTAAGAGTTCACTGGCATTGTCATCGAAATCAGCCACATTAATATCCCCGATTTTAATAATCTCATCACCTGCTTTTAGTCCTGCTTTATCCGCTGGGTAATCTTTATAAGGCTCTATGACCAGTAATCTATCCTTATAAGAACGGACTAAAGCGCCGATGCCCGAATATTCCCCAGCGTTGTTGATTTTATAAGCCTCAACATCCTGTTCGTTCAAGAATTTGGTATATGGATCAAGCTCGTTCAACATGTTCTTAATGGCCGTATCCATCAATTCAGCAGGGTTGGTTTCATCAACATAGTTCATGTTCAACTCCTTGAAGAGGGTGGTGAATATCTCTATCTGTTTTGCAATTTCGAAGAAATCGCTCTTAAAACTGCTACCAACCACTAATAATGTAATGGCCAAAACAGGAACCAAAACCTTTTTTTTAATCAACTTTTGCATCACCAATCTTTTTTAGAAATTTTTGAAGTAATATTCGCATGCCATTTTCTACCTCAGAGTAAGATGGCATTTCTTTCCCAAGATATAAAATTAGAAACGCAAAGTTCCCCTCACTATTGTTAAAAACCAAGTGTTTGTTTAATCGGTAAGCTTCACGTAACAATCTCTTGATTCGGTTTCTTTTAACGGCACTCTTAAAGTTCTTTTTTGGAACAGCAACACCTGTTTTGAATTTTACATCCACAGGTTCTTCAACCTTTAAGTATATGAGCTTGTAAGGAAAACTGGTTAGCGTTCTTCCTTCTTTAAAAAGAACTTCTATGAGCTTCTTGTTCTTGAGTTTTTCTTTCTTGGGAAATTTCATTGACATGGTCATGTAAAAGTAAAGAAATTTCATTGTATGGGTTTTATGACATTTGTCATTTGTTGACAGACTAAAAAGGTTCTATATTGTATGAGATAAAATCCATTCAGGATAAACTAGCATACTTTAATATCATAATAATGGGAGAATTGAACGTAGAAAAACTAACTGGGAATCCGAACAAGGCTTTTTATATAAAACAGCTCATGTCAGACATTAAGGCCTTGGAATACATGCTCGAAAATGACATGTTTGAGAAAAACATTTCCAGAGTAGGAGCGGAACAGGAATTTTGTTTGGTAAATGACGAATGGGAGCCTGCTAGCAATGCCGATGAAATATTGAAAGAACTTGATAAGAAACATTTTACATCTGAACTAGCCCTGTATAACCTAGAAATAAATCTGGATCCATTAGAATTAACAGGAGAATGCTTTTCAACACTTCATAAGAATTTGAATGATCTTTTGGATCAAGTTAGTGAGGTTGCCAAAAAACGGGATACGAAAATCATGTTAACTGGTATTTTGCCTACAATTCGGACAAAGCATTTAAGACTATCCTATATGACACCTTTAAAACGATATAGGATATTGAATGAAGCTATCAAGGAAGTTAGAAAAAATGATATTGAATTACATATAAAAGGAGTTGATGAACTGAATTTGAAACATGATTCAATACTTTATGAGGGGTGCAACACCAGTTTTCAAGCGCATTTACAGATAGATCAAGAGAACTTTGCGGACACCTATAATTGGGCTCAGGCGATTGCTGGTCCTATTCTTTCAATTTGTACGAATTCACCTTTATTAATGGGACGCGAACTTTGGGAAGAGACCCGTATCGCTCTTTTTGCCCAGAGTGTGGATACACGGGCAAGTACTTTTGTTTTGAATGAAAGGGAGCCGAGAGTTGGTTTTGGTAATCATTGGGCAGAGGGCTCTGTGGCCGACTTTTTTAAGGACACGGTTATAGGTTTCAGAAGTCTCATTAGTTCGGAGTCTGATACGGATAGCATGACCGAATTGGAAAATGGCAAGATTCCAAAATTAAAGGCTTTGAAAGTACATAACGGCACAGTTTATAAATGGAATAGGCTATGTTATGGAACCACAAATGGTAAAGCCCATATACGCATTGAGAATAGATACATTCCTTCAGGACCTTCAACTTCAGACGAAATTGCGAACATGATGTTCTGGGTTGGTGTGATGAAAGGCAGGCCCAAAGAGTTCAATAGTATACATACCAAGATGGAATTCAAAGATGTTAAGAGTAATTTCTTCAATGCCGCCCGATACGGTATGGCTACCCAATTTTATTGGAATGGCAAACTAGTCTCAAGTCAAGACCTTTTATTAGATCACTTTTTGCCAATGGCCTATCGAGGCCTTTACAGCATGAAAGTAGCCCCAAAAGATGCAGAACATTATTTGCGGATTATCAAACAAAGAATAAAATCAAGGAATGGCTCAAGGTGGATTGTGGAAAGTTTCCGGAAACTTCAAAAGGACTTTAAAACTCCTGATGCGCTTAAAATATTATCTGCAACTATATATGAAAGACAGAATAAGGGGTATAATATCGATGCATGGCAATTGCCAAGAGGTGATGAATTCAAGATTCCAAAAAGCAACAGAAAAGTTGGGGAACGCATGAATATCAGAATTTTTACAGCCCAGGAAAGTGACAGTATGGAACTTGTTTTGAGGATGATGCAATGGAAGAATATTCACCATGTTCCTATTCTTGATGACAACTTGGATTTAGTGGGCCTCTTAACTTGGACAGACGTTGGCAAGTATTTGGATAATACCAAAAAGCATGGGCAAAGCATAAAAAAGATCATGCAGAAAAATTTGATTACGGTTATGCCAGGAACTCTTTTGGATGAAGCTAAAACATTATTGCAGCAACATAAAATTAATTGCCTGCCTGTGGTCCGCGATAAAAAACTAGTTGGGATTCTTACTTCCAATGATTTATAAGATATGGCACTAGCCCTGAATCCTGAAATAATGGTGGAGACCAAGCGCATTATTGGTCATATTAAAGGAGATCTTCCAGGACCAACTTTGATTTTTTTTGGCGGTATTCATGGCAACGAACAGTCTGGGGTTACAGCACTTGAGCATATTTTCAAAGAATTGGGGAAGGGTCCTTTTTCTTGCAAAGGGTCCGCCTATGGCATTAGGGGCAACATTCCTGCATTATTAAGAGGAAAGCGGTTTGTTGAGAAAGATCTAAACCGTATATGGACCCATTCTAGAATCAAGAATATCAAAAAAAAAACAGCGAAACAACTTTCTGTTGAAGAGAGGGAATTGGCCTCCATTTATGAATTGATTTCAGCTATACTGGAGAATGAAAAAGGGCCATTCTACTTTATAGATTTTCATACTACATCAAGTAAAACCCTGCCATTTATAACGATTAACGATGCACTGATCAATAGGAGGTTTGCCAAGCTTTTTCCCGTACCCATTATTTTGGGGATAGAGGAATATCTTGAAGGACCGCTTTTGAGCTACATCAATGAGAAAGGATATGTTTCCTTAGGTTTTGAATCTGGCCAACATATCGAGGAAATGTCAATCAACAACAGTATTGCCTTTACTTGGTTGACCATGGCTTTCAGCGGTTTTTTGGATAGGGCCGATGTAAAGAATTTCAAGGAGTACCATAAACAACTTCAAGAATCTGCACAGAACAATTCTAACTTTTATGAAATAGTTTATCGCCACCACCTTATTGATATTAAGGATTTCAAGATGATGGAAGGGTTTAGAAGTTTTGAAAAAGTAATTGAGGGAACACCTCTGGCCATTGAAAAAGATGAGTTTATAAAAGCTGAAAAAGATACCATTATTTTCATGCCGCTGTACCAAGAGCAAGGGGAGGAAGGATTTTTCTTGATACGAAAAACACCGATTTGGGCCCTAACATTATCAGCTTTTTTACGCAGGAGCAAGATAGGATCCTTGCTACATATATTACCCGGGGTTTCTTGGGCCAATAATCAAAAACAATCGCTATTGGTCAATACCAAAGTGGCCCATTTTTTCACAAAGCCTTTTTTTCACCTTTTGGGGTACAGAAATAGGGTACTGGATAAAACCCATTTTGCTATGAAAAATAGGGAACATAACGCAAAAAATGAAATGTACAGAGACACTTGGTGGTACCGGATTACCACCAATAAAACGCTCTAAAAAAATCTAGTTGCGTGGTTAATTCAAGGGTTGCCATACGTTGTTTTCCAGATGTACATCGGCCATGAGTTGTGAAGGATCAAGAACTACCGCACGAATCGCACTTAAAGGACTATTTACGGAAAATTCGAAAGTAGAATAAGCCCAAGGCCAATCAGGCAGCGTAGTTCTCTTAATTTCTCCATATGGGTTTTTTTTCTCCCCGCGCATCATTCTAAGCGGTGCGTAAAAAGTTTCACGGGAACCATCAGCATATACAACTAGAATATCCAAAGGCATGGGCATAAGCCCTATACGCTCCATCCTGATTTTGGTCTTGTTACCATTGGCAGAGACCTCCTTAATACCATAATCAATGGTATTTGTGGTTTGCGTCCAATCCGTCAGATACCAGTCCAACTCCATACCCGAAACCTTCTCCGCGGTTCTTTTGATATCATTGGGCGTAGGATGTTTGAACTTAAAATCGTTGAAGTATTTTCGTATAGTCTCCATTAATTTATCCTGACCAATAATGTAACCCAATTGTGAAAGGAAAACGGACCCCTTGCTATACGCTGAGGTACCATAAGCAGAATTATGTTCATAGCGATCCGCATGGGTTGTCTGGGGCTGTTCCAAGCCTGAAAGTGCCAAATTTCGATATCCATTATACGTTTTTTCAAAAGGATTATCATTATTTCTTTCCATGATTTCGTTCATGCATAAATTAGAAATAAACGATGTAAAACCCTCATCCATCCATTCATGTTTGGCTTCGTTGGTAGCTAATATATGTTGAAACCAAGAGTGGGCAAGTTCATGGGACATTACACCCACTAAACTACCTAATTCACGACCACCCGTTATCAAGGTGCTCATGGCATACTCCATGCCACCATCACCACCATGAACCACAGAATACTGCTCATAGGGGTATTTGCCTATGTTCTTACTGAAAAAATCCATGGCTTCAGCCGTTTTAGGCTGGAGTTTCTTCCAGTTATCGATTATTCCAGGGTCGTTTTTATACAAAAAATGAAGGGTTGGACCATTTTCCATTTTCAGGGTATCGTGCAGATAATCTGGATCAGCAGCCCACATAAAATCGTGTACCATCGGGGCTTTAAAATGCCATGTTAGGGTCTTTTCCTTTGTTTTTTTGACTTTGGTTCCTGTAGCTTCATAACCATGCCCAATTTCCTGTGGATTTTGCAAATAACCGGTTCCACCCACAATATAGTTCTTATCAATTGTCAATTTTACATCAAAATTGCCCCAAACGCCATGAAATTCACGAGCTATATAGGGATCGGCATGCCATCCTTCAAAATCATACTCTGCCAGTTTAGGATACCATTGGCTCATTGAAAGGGCTACTCCTTCTTTATTATTTCTCCCAGCACGTCTAATTTGAAGAGGAACCTGGCCTTTGAATTCCATTTCAAAGGTTGTTTTTCCACCTGCGGGAATAGGTTTGGCCAATGCCACAACCAAGACAGTCCCTTCTTCATTGAACTTTACATTTTCACCATCCTGTGTCAAAGAAGTTGGATGCAAGTATCCTATTTCGCTGGGGGACAAAGCAGCTATTCTACTTTTACCTTCAACAAACATTCTGCCATCAGGATCATTTACATTTTGAAGACGCACATCCATCTCACTGCCAGGTTGAAAGGCATTGAAATACAAATGATAATATACGCGTCTCAATTCATCAGGGGAATTATTGGTATAAACCAGCTTTTGTGTTCCCTGATATTGATAATTCTCAACATTCATAACTACCTCAATGGAATAGTCGACATGTTGTTGCCAATAAGAATCTGAACGCTGTCCTTGAACGAATAAAGCAAAATTTATAAGGGCAAAAAAGAGTACTGTTTTAATAAGTCGCATACGAATCTAAGTATAAAATAATTTTATCTAGTTAAAGTTTTAAACCCTGTAATTTCATTGCAACTACTTTAGTTGCCAAAACTTTTTTAGGTTAATATTGTCATTCCGCACTTGATGCGGAATCCATTTTCCATATATAGATTCCTGCTTTCGCAGGAATGACAAATGGCCATTGATTGTGCTAGGTCAAAAGGATTTTTATTTCTTACCCAAAATATGGATTTAAAATCCATAGCGGTTTATTTTCCAGTTGCCATTGTTCTCGCCATAATCAATGCGTTATAGGCGTTTACAATTTTTCCCGAGCTACTGATCTTATCCAACGTATTGTTTGTTGATGGATTACCCCCAAGAATAACCGCAGCCTTGGTACTGAGACCGGAATCAAGAATTACTTTCTTTACCTGTGTAGCGCTAAGGCTAGGATATTGGGAACGTACCAAAGCTGCAACCCCTGCAACTGCTGGCGCCGCCATTGAAGTTCCAGGCATGAATTCATATTTGTTATTCGGTATCGTTGAGTAAATATCAGTTCCAGGCGCAAAAACATCTACATTTATTGCTCCGTAATTAGAATAGGAAGCTACCATTTCTGAGCCATATTTGGGGTCTAAAGCACCAACTGTTATTACATTGTCTGCAATTTCCGGACCATTGTTTATTTGATCATTTGGATAATTTGGATTCTTTGGGTCATCTAAATCAACCCCATCGTTACCGGCGGCATGCACAATCAAGACATCTTTGGAAGCCGCATATTTTATGGCTTCGTATACCCATTCCGCATTTGGCGAAAATGACTTTCCAAAACTACCATTAATGATTTTGGCCCCATTGTCAACGGCATACCGAATGCCCAAGGCGATATCCTTATCGTATTCGTCTCCATTAGGTACAGCCCGTATACTCATTATGGCAACATTATTGGCCACACCGTTAGCTCCTTT
>JBATIW010000552.1:0-2957 GCA_049668005.1 Maribacter sp. | reverse complement strand
GCATCGGATTGTTGTGCGCCTCTTAAAAAGCGGTCCTCCGTAACTGGTTTTACATTACCCTCACCCGTACCTGCAAAAGTCAATGATTTCCAAGGGTCATGTGAAATATCCTCGGGATATCCACTATAAATCCCTTCTGCATCGCAATGCCATATCTCAACAATGGCCCCTTTTATGGGAGTACAATCAGGAACCCTTACCACCTGCATTTTCACACTCATTCCCATTCCTTTTCTGTCTTCCATCAGATTATTTCTAATGGGGGATGAGATAAAAAAAGGACCTTCTGTTTGCGATGAGGTCAGTATACAGAGATCGTCGCTCAATTCAGGGGCTAATGACATGGCAAGACCTGTATTGTCAGTCCTTAGAATTAACCATCGAATGATACTGTTTTTGGACAACCATACCAATAAACCGGCTAATCCTAAAATAGAAAAAATGGTTACAATGAATTTTCTTCTTGATTTTTTTGCCATACTGTCAATTATTAATAGTGTTAAAACTTTTTGGCTGAATTTTAGACGAATTCAGAGCTACGTGCAGTAATGCGTATTTTTCATGATAGTTATTTTTTAAACCTAACAGGGTTTCCACTATAATTCCCCCGAAACCTTTTGATGGAACTCCCTGTTAAGTTTTAGTTTTCTTGTTTTATTTTGGCGTTATACCCAGTTGGGTAAACACTACCAAATTGTCATAAAAAGCATCTTCTTGAATGGCCTTACCTTCTTTGTTAAAGGTCCAAACACTAAAACCATGGGTTTTTATTTTTTTATTGGTTGGCTGGTTTTCCATAAAACTTCCAGTATTAGTACCTGTACATGTCCAATTCATGTATGCCTTATTGCCGCTAATGAAGGTTTTGTCGATTTTCACGGCAAAGTCTGGAAATGCCCCATGATAAATATCCATAAAACCTGCATAATCCTTAGGGTTTTTGGCAATGGTATTGCCATTTTCTGTTCTTGAAAAGTTGCTTGTCATACCAGAAGCCATCATTTCCTTGTCGTTGGTATTCCAGGCTTTCGTGATGTTGGTTATTGTTGAATGAATAGCCTTTTCATCAACGGACATAGTATTCATTTTTTCAATCTCCTGCATCGCTAAAACTAGTGCTGATGGGTCCCAATGACCTACTTCCTCTACGATTTTACCATCAACAAATTGATAGGTTAAATGTATAGGAATACTGTATTCCTGATTGTTCGCGGCCAAAGTACCTTGCCAATACAACCAACAATTGACCCAGGTATTCCCATCATCAGTAAGAACCATTTCATATTCTTGGTCTTTATCAAGAAAACTTCTTGATGTATACGTTTTATCGGTTTCTTGGTGATAAGCGATGGTCTCAGCGGGGGACATTGGATTATCCTTGGTATTGTAGAGGGTCTTGGAGGTATCAGCATACATACTGGTATCATATGTTTTACTGTTATAATTGGCTATTAATTTCTTAACAGTATCAATTTCCGGAGAATTTTGTGTATAGCGCGCTGGTCCTTGCTGGCAAGCTGTTAATAGGACTGCGGCAAGGATTAGAATACTCAATTTTTTCATAATGTGTTTGTCTTTTAATTATTTATTCCGGTTTTGATTTTAATTCAACCAAGACGGCCTCCATTTTTTCATTCCCGATGTTTTTTGGTATATGCATACCCGCGGGAGTCCATTGGGCATCCCCCATTTTTGCCAAGTCCTCAACTTTATTACCGTCTGGCAAGGTCATTTCCGTATTTGAATCAGTCAGCATCACAACAACTGCATTTGGGTGCTCGTGCATTATTGATTCTTCACCAGGACCATACGTTATTCTTAGTACTCTTACATAATCGTTCTCGAACTCTATTTTGTAATGTTTGGCATCTACCTCAGCAGGATCCTGGGCATTAATTTCTGTAGGGATAACTACTGACAAGAAAATCATTGCAAACAGGGTTATTCCGAATTTTATAATTATTTTTTTCATGATGGTTTGTATTAATAGTTTAGATATGAAAAATCAACTAGGGACTAATCCCTAATTGATTTTTATGGATATTATTCAGGTGAATACCCCAATTCGCTTCGCATATTGCCTTCAAAGACTTCGTATTTCAGTAAATTACTAAATAGATCGCCCATAGTTTTATCGCCATCTTCGCCTAAAAGAGCATCATTTTCTTGAGATTGGGTAGCATAGTGTACAGCATCTTTTGCAGCAACGGCGACCATATAGAACTCACCCCTTGTTCCAAATCCGCTTTTATAGACCCTATAGTATTCCTTTGATCCTTTTTGAACGAACATATCTTTGATCGCTTTCATTTTTTCTTTTATCATGGCCCTATCGCCAGGAGCAAAATGCAGATAGTGGAATTTTCGGTAATCTTGACCTTCAGGTGTTTGGGTAATACCAGTAGGCATATAGGACAAGTCCTTATCCAAATGAATGACATAGTTTTGTTCAATATCATAACACTTATCCATCCTGTCGAATAATTTTCCCATAGCTTCTGCTCCCATTTTTTCAGACAATGTAGCAAATGAATTTTTGTCCAATTCGGCCATATTTTCGATGGGTCCCACATATAAATATCTAGCCCCAACCAAATTGGCGACAATCATATTCACTTCTTGAATTTTGTGTGTTTTCATATTATCAACAAGCTCTTTGACGATGCTTTCATATTCGCCGACCATATTTGGTTTTACAACGTCCTCATGGACCCAATAGGCTTGTGAATCGCTAGTTTGGGCCTGTATTAAGCCAATAGGGATAATAAGAAGTACTGCAATTAGAATTTTTAATTTTTGTGTTCTCATTTTAATTTGATTTTTAGGTTAATACTTTTAATTATAGATGATTTCATGTTTAGGTACTCTTTTCAGTTTTAGTCAACCACCGGTGGGTTTAATGTGTATCCCAATTGTTGTAGGAGTTGTAGCTCATTGTAATACACATCTTCCTGGAT
>JBATIW010000551.1:0-6641 GCA_049668005.1 Maribacter sp. | reverse complement strand
CTGGTGAAGGATAGGGACTTTCTATTGTTGACGAACATTGCCGATGACTTTCAGGAAGCGTTTCAAATTAAGAAAGAAGATACCGAAATACAGATTCCAATTGGTTTAAGAATAAGTACGGTCAATAACATTGAAGCATTAGGACCCCATGTACTATATCTAGATAAAGAAACGTTAAAGTATCCACTAACGTTAAGGAAATGGCAAAAAGGCGACTATTTTTATCCTTTGGGCATGGGGGGGCGTAAAAAGCTATCGAAATACTTTAAAGATGAAAAAGTAGATGTCATAGCGAAAGAAAAGCAATGGCTGCTATGTTCTGGTGATGATATCATTTGGGTGGTTGGTAAAAGGGCTGATAATCGTTATAAAATAACAAATAGCACCAAGAAAATATTAAAAATAGAATTGAATTAATGAGGAAGATAATAATATTTATAATATTGATAATCAGTAGTTTATCATTATTTTCTCAAGATGATGAAAATCCGGTATCCTGGTCACAGGAACTGAACAGAATATCGGATACAGAATTCGACCTTATTATAAAGGGGAAGATCTTTGAAGGCTGGCATGTATATTCCCAATTTACAGCTGAAGGTGGATCCCTACCAAGCGAATTTACCTATGTAAAAGCAGGTGAAAATTATGAATTGGTGGGCAAAACAATGGAAAGCCCCACGGAAACTGAGTTTAGCGATATTTTTGAAGTCGATGAAACATTTTTCAAGAAGAATGCCGTCTTCACCCAGAGGATAAAACTGTTAGATCCGAGCGTACGCCAAATTGATGTAAACCTTTTCTATCAGGTATGTAAAGAGGTTTGTATTGCCGTAGACAAGGATTTTCATTTTGCGTTGGATGGTGGGGAAGCAACAACAGTGGAAAAAAATGTTGATGACCGAAGCTTGGCCATGAGTGCATCACTTCAGTTAGACCTTAAGAACAGCGCATTGTTAAATGAAGGCAATGAAGGTTCTAACGAAAAATCAAGCTTATGGGTGGTTTTTGGACTTGGATTTTTAGGTGGACTTATAGCTTTGTTGACACCATGCGTATTTCCAATGATTCCTTTGACCGTATCATTCTTTACAAAGCAGTCACAGAATAAATCCAAAGGAATTGTAAACGCCATATTGTACGGCTTCTTTATCGTATTGATTTACTTTCTTTTGAGTCTCCCTTTCCATGTTTTCGATTCAGTTGACTCTCAAATATTGAATACAATAGCCACCAATATTTGGCTAAACTTGTTCTTTTTTATCATATTCGTCTTTTTCGCATTTTCCTTTTTTGGATATTACGAATTGACCTTGCCAAGTTCCTGGGCCAATAAGATGGATGCCGCCTCGACCAAAGTTGGTGGTGCTTTTGGAATATTCTTTATGGCAGTAACCCTGGCCATAGTCTCTTTTTCTTGTACAGGTCCTATTTTAGGCGGATTGTTGGGAAGTACCACCTTGGCTGAAGGTGATGTGGCAATTAATCTTTCGGCAGGAATGACAGGCTTTGGAGTCGCTTTGGCCTTGCCTTTTGCACTTTTCGCTATGTTTCCGGCATGGTTGAATTCCCTACCAAAATCAGGCGGATGGATGACCACCGTAAAGGTAGTTCTCGGTTTCTTGGAATTGGCGCTGGCATTCAAGTTCCTTTCAAATGCAGATTTGGTTGGGAATTGGGGTATTTTCAAAAGGGAGATTTTCCTAGGGGTATGGATTTTGCTCTTCGTTTTACTGACATTGTACCTTTTTGGAGTTTTCAAATTTAAACATGACGGACCCAAGCAGAAGTTGTCCGTTGGCAGAAAAATAACAGGAATAGTAAGTTTGGCATTTACGGTCTATTTGGTCTTGGGACTTTCGAACATATCAAATCTTAAGCTGTTGAGCGGGTTCCCACCTCCTGATTTTTATAGTGTTTTTGAAAAAGAAAGTGATTGTCCTTTGGGGATTGATTGTTATAAGGACTTTGAGGAAGGTTTGGCCTATGCCAAGTCGGTCAACAAACCAATTCTTCTTGATTTTACAGGTTGGGCCTGTGTTAATTGCCGTAAAATGGAAGAAAATGTCTGGAGTGAGCCAGACGTTTATAAGCTATTGAATGAAGATTATGTTTTGATTTCCCTTTATATAGATGACCGAAAAGAATTACCTGCAGCAGAACAATTCGACTATAAGTATGAATCTGGTCGTGTAAAGACCATTAAAACAATAGGGGAGAAGTGGGGTACGTTCCAGACCATTAATTTCAGTTCCGCTTCCCAACCCTATTACGTGCTACTATCCCCTGAACTGGAAGTACTCAATAGTGCCATTCAGAGTGCTGATAGTGATGTGTACAGGGATTGGTTAAAAAAAGGACTGGAAAAACATAAAGCAATTTCCATGAAATAAAATAGAAATAAATAGACTTCAATAGGAATAAAAAAGCACCGTTGAGGTGTTTTTTTTATTTCTTAAATAATCCTACCTTTCGTTTTAAACTTAACCTTATGAAAAAAATAAAAAAAGCAGGATGGGGAGTTTTGGCGATCTTAGGAATACTAGTCTTGGCATCTGGCATATTTATCAATACCCTCACACCATCTTATGAAGGGGAAGCTCAACTTTCGGACCTAAGCGATGAAGTAAATGTATATTTTGACACCTATGGTATTCCACATATTTACGCCCAGAATGAGCTGGATGCTTTTCGAACTTTAGGCTATGTACATGCCCAGGACCGACTTTGGCAAATGGAGGTGTTGCGAAGAATTGGTACTGGCAGGCTCTCTGAGGTTTTTGGAAGTAAAATGCTGGATACCGATAAATTTTTCCTATCGCTGGGAATTGATGAAGCCACAAATAAAACAGTTGCCCGATTAGATCAGGAGAGTCCATCAGTTATACTTTCCCAGGCCTATTTAGAAGGTATAAACCAATTTATTGCTGAAGGCCCAACACCCATTGAATTCTATCTTACAGGTCTTGAGAAGAAGCCATTCACCATCAAGGACATGTATAATACTTTAGGCTATATGGCTTTTAGTTTTGCCATGGCCCATAAGACCGATCCTTTGTTGTCCAATATTAAAAATATGCTGGGAACGGAATATTTAAAAGATCTGGAAATTAATGTGGACCCAAATACGGAATGGATCAATAATCACAGGGAACAGGAATCAGATTCCATTCAAAACAATATTACCGCAATGGTGACCCATGCATTGGGACAATTAGACATACCATTGTTTGAAGGAAGCAACAGTTGGGTGCTTGCACCTGAAAAAACCAAAAATGGTAAAGTAATATTTGCCAACGATCCCCATATTGGATTCTCCCAACCTTCCGTATGGTATGAGGCCCATATAAGCACACCTACTTACGAAAAGTACGGCTATCATTTAGGAGGAGTACCTTTTCCCTTGCTGGCACATGACCGCAAGTTGGCCTATGGTATGACGATGTTCGAAAACGATGATGTTGATTTCTTTTATGAAGAACCACATCCATCGGAAAAAAACAAATACAAAGCGAAGGAAGGTTGGTCAAATTATGAAAGCGTAATAAAAACGATCAAGATCAAGGATTCCACGGACTATGAGTTCACCTTTAAAAAGACAGAACACGGTCCGGTAATGAACGGCATTGCCGATCAAATCAAAGGGGAAAGACCCATATCCATGTGGTGGATCTATACACAGAAAGAGAATAAGGTCATGGATGCGCTCTATGGAATATCACATGCTCAGGATATAGCGGAGTTTAAAAGTGAATTACCAAAGATCCATGCGCCTGGCTTGAATATTATGTATGGTGATGCCGAAGGCAATGTAGCCTGGTGGGCAACTGCCCAGCTGTATAAAAATGGGAATAGCAAAATGACCAAATTTGTCATGAAGGACAGTTCCGATTTGAATGCACCAGAGCACTATCTTGATTTTTCTGAGAATCCGCAGGCCATAAATCCACCTTGGAACTATGTCTATTCCGCTAATAATCAGCCTGATTCCATTGCAGGAATGGTTTATCCTGGATATTATTTGCCAGAAAACCGGGCCAAACGCATAGTGAATCTTTTAGAACCGAAAAATGATTGGAACAAGGAAACTGTCGGGCAGATGATCACCGATGTAACCTCGTCTGTGAATCCGTCTATTATTACGGAACTTAGCAAACTTATCGATGTCAAGGAATTATCCGATGCCCAAATGGTGGCTCTCGATAAATTGAACGCGTGGCAAGGCACTTATAATTTGGATAATGTTGAACCGGTAATTTATCATCGATGGATTTACTATTTTCTTAAAAACACCTTTGCCGATGAATTGGGGAATGACATGTTCAAACAACTTTTAGCTACCCATTTGCATAAGCGTTTGATTGCGCCAATGGCGACCAAAATCAATTCTGTTTGGTGGGATGATATAAATACCAAGGATGTAATTGAAACCAAGAAGGGGATTGTAATTGCATCATTTGCGGAAGCATTGGAATCTTTGGAAAAGGATTTCGGCGAAAATATCATGAATTGGACTTGGGACAAGGTACACACGCTCGAGCATCCACACCCAATTGGTCAGGTAGCTGCCTTGCGTTCTTTCTTTAATGTTGGTCCGTATCCCATTCACGGGACGCGGGAAGTCATCAATAATTTGGCCTTCCCTTATGATGAAACGGGATTATATAAGGTCACTGCTGGACCATCAACACGTAGGGTCATTGACTTTTCGGATGTTGAGAACAGCATGAGTATTCTACCAACAGGGCAATCGGGAAATCCGTTTAGTAAGCACTATGAAGATCAAGCCGAAATGTTTGTGAATGGGGAATTTAGAAAGATGATGATGAACGAAAAGGAGATTAAAAAGACTTCAAAGTCCCTGCTCAGGTTTAGTCCTTTGCATTAATGTAATAGATCTTGGATATAAGCGGCCGAATCGATTGGTAGGAGGGTTTTTAGTAAATCATTGGTTTAGTTTATACCCTTAATCACTAAAACGTATTTAACCCAGATAATTATTAGTTTTATATTTATATAAATTTGAGTTTAGTCAAATAGTCCCCTTTTAAATGCAAACATTTTTTTACATGATAAATAAGTGT
Organism: Maribacter sp.; assembly: GCA_049668005.1. GTDB lineage: Bacteria > Bacteroidota > Bacteroidia > Flavobacteriales > Flavobacteriaceae > Maribacter_A. The sequence continues at coordinate 1,557 of JBATIW010000551.1, read as the reverse complement.
TTTACCCTGAAAAAATTATGTTTTGCATTGATTTTTTTGACGGTTTTAATAACATACGGCCAAACGGAAAAGACTTCTGATTCAACTGAGGTCATTTCCCTGTCTTTTGACAATAGCACTATTCAAAGTGTCTTATCGAGCATCGAGGCAAAAACTGATTATACCTTCTTTTATTTGGATAGTTGGTTTAGTGATGATTTGGTATCAGGCGATTACACCAACGTAAAAACTTCTAAAATCCTGGAGGACATCTTTAAAGAGACGGCATTGAACTTTTATGTACTTACTAATGAAAAAATTATCCTTACAAAGAATAACATTATTTATGACCAACTGCCAAATGGTTTTTTTAAGGAGAACGAAACGGTACAGGAAATAGCGGTTGCGGTTTCCAATGCACAACCGTTGAATCCAGTATTTTATAGTTCATATAGGATATCGGGCTCGGTCAAACTGGAAACTGTTCGTATAGGTAAGGCCAACAAAGAAAGTAATCGACCGAGCTATTTGTTACAGGGTTATGTTAGAAAGAAAAACGGTGATCCCATACCTGATCTTTCTATTTTGGTAAAGGGGAAAGGCTTGGGCACTGTCACAGATGCAAATGGTTATTTCAGGATAAACTTACCCACAGGACAAAACATCCTCATTGCGAGGGCCATGGGTATTCAAGATGTAGAAAGGGAGGTTATCATTTATAATAATGGAAGTCTTGATTTTGAATTGACGGAAAGCCTGGAACTTCTGGATGAAGTCGTAGTTGAGGCTGAAGCCGCTAGGAACGTGGAGCAAGCCATTACAGGGTCGACCCAAATAGATACAGAGGAATCCAAAAACATTCCGTTGGTACTGGGTGAAAGGGATATTCTTCAAATAGCCACTACACTTCCCGGGATAACGACAGCCGGTGAAGGGGCTTCAGGCTTTAATGTAAGAGGCGGAAAGACTGATCAAAATCTTATCTTGTTGGATAATGCAGTCGTTTATAACCCTTCCCATTTCTTTGGAATCTTCCAAGCTTTAAATCCATTTACGACCAAAGGCGTGAATATTTATAAAGGAAATATTCCTGCTGAATATGGAGGGAGGCTGTCTTCTGTATTCGATATTGTTACGAAGGATAGCAATATTGAGAAATTCTCGGGCGAAGCCTCCATTGGGCCGGTAACCTCTAATCTCGCTTTGGAAATTCCATTGACAAAAGATAAATCTTCATTGATGTTTGGGGCCAGGGGCGCTTATTCCGATTGGATCTTAAGATCTTTGGATGACGAATCATTGAATAATAGCACGGCTTCCTTCTATGACGGTATCGTTAAATACAATACGAAGGTCAATGAAAATAATGACGTTCGTGCCACTGGTTATTACAGTAGGGATGCCTTTAGCATTACCTCCGATTCGCTCTATAACTATAGTAATCGTGGATTTTCATTGCGTTGGGATCGTAAATTCAACGAAAAAAATACAGGGAGTTTTATCATAGCCAATAGCCAGTATAGGTTTAATATAGATTTTGATGGGCAAGCAAATAATGATTTTGGACTGGGTTACAAA
>JBATIW010000550.1:0-3811 GCA_049668005.1 Maribacter sp. | reverse complement strand
CATTGGGACTCCTTTATCATTGTATTGTAAATAAGTCATTTACGGATTAATGGTACTTTGAAAAAAGTGCTGTGGCTTTATTAAAGGCTGCTTCAAAAGCCATCCAATTTACATTCGTAGTTACTTTTTCTGCGGTAAAATAGGACAACATTTTTTCGGTTGGCATATTCCCCGTCAATTCATCCTTTGCCATTGGGCAACCCCCAAATCCTTGTACGGCTCCATCGAAACGCCTACAACCTGACTTGTATGCAGCATTAACTTTTTCATGCCATTTGGAAGGTGTCGTATGTAAATGGGCACCAAATTCGATTTCAGTATATTTAGGAATCAGATTTGAAAAAAGATAGGTGATATTCTCCGGTGTTGAAGTGCCCACCGTGTCGGACAAGGACAATATGCGAGCTCCCATTTCCGCTAATTTTTCTGTCCACTCCCCCACTATCCCAACATTCCATGGATCCCCATAGGGATTCCCGAATCCCATCGAAATATAGGTAACCACTTCCTTGTTGTTAGCTTTGGCAATTTGCAATATCGCTGCTAGGGCTTCAACAGATTGATCAATGGTCTTGTGTGTATTACGCATCTGAAAATTCTCTGATATTGAAAACGGATATCCCAAATATTGTATTTCCTCGTGTATACAAGCATTTTGTGCTCCCCGAACATTGGCCACAATAGCCAACAACTTGCTATCTGTTTTTGATAGATCCAATAATGAAAGTACTTCCGCGGTATTGACCATTTGAGGTATGGCCCTAGGGGAAACGAAACTTCCAAAATCTATAGTATCGAATCCACAACCAAGGAGCGCTTGAATATACTTGGCCTTTTCTTCAGCAGGAATAAAGGCCTTAATACCTTGCATGGCATCCCGTGGGCATTCAACTATCTTAACCTTTTCGGACATTCAAATTGCTTTGATAACTTACCAAAATTACCACTATTTATTCGATAATAATACAAACAACCCTATGCCAATAAACACAACAATTTGAAGCCATTTCAAAGATAAACCAAGTTTTGCATGGCCTTTTATATAGTTTGAAATTGACCCGGAAAGTATTGCAATAAGGCTAAAAACAATCAAAGCCACAAGCATAAATAATATGCCTAAAACATAAAACTGAATGATGTGACTCAAAGAATCACTGAATAAAAATCCCGGAAAAAAAGCTAAAAAGAAAATGGTGACCTTGGGATTTAACACATTCATTATAAATCCTTGTTTGAACAACTGCATCAACCCCTTTTTAGGAACCTCGCCATTTGAAAGTTGCAAGTGGGAATCACTTTTAAAAACCTTATAGGCCAAATAAAAAAGATACAGTGCCCCGAAAAGTTTGATTACAAAGTATATTTCGTCGCTATCCTTTATAATTGCAGATACTCCGAATGCTAGCAGTGTCGTATGCACCAAACATCCTGAAACCAAACCAGTAGTTGTTGCTAAACCATATTTTTTACCATTGACAACACTTTGCATTAACACATAAATATTGTCCGGACCAGGGGCAATTGCCAAGGCTGCAGACGCAAAAACAAAGGTGTATATTATTTCATAATCCAAATCCAAAAATATTTAGCAATGAAAAATACAAATTCCCATGCAGTAACAAGCTATTTTTATATCTTACCGGAAATAAAAATCCATGAAATTAATCTATGTATCCATCAGTCTAATTTTTGCAATATTGACAATGAGTTTATACAATTCGAAGCATGAAAATCCAAAGCAACCTTTAAAAATGGATATTGTAAAAGTAGAGGACAGTGTATTAAGGCATGTCGTATTATTTAAATTTAAGGAAGGTACTTCTATAGCGGATATTAAAAAAGTTGAAGATGCATTTTCCGAACTACCTTCAAGAATACCGGAAATAATGTCCTATGAATGGGGTTTGAACAATAGTCCTGAAGGATTGGAAAAAGGATTTACACATTGCTTTTTTCTTACTTTCAAAAGTGAAAAGGATCGGGCCATTTACCTACCACATCCTGATCATAAGGCATTTGGGCAAACGCTCTCCCCTTACTTGGAAGATGTGCTTGTCGTTGATTATTGGACCAATTAAAGTATTAAAGGCTTTGCTTTTTTAAAAGCGCCTTGTTTATTCGCTTAATCAATGCCGGACCTTCATAAATAAATCCTGTGTAGAGCTGTATTAAATCTGCACCTGCCTCCAATTTTTCCAGTGCATCTTCAGCGGAATGTATTCCTCCTACCCCAATAATAGGAAATGCCTTGTTGCTTTTTTCAGCCAGGAATCGAATCACTTCAGTACTCCTATTGGCCAAGGGTTTCCCACTTAATCCACCTTTCTCTTCAACCCTATACAATGAAGATTTTAGATCTCTACGTGCGATGGTCGTGTTGGTCGCTATGATACCATCAATCTTAGTGCTTTTAACGATATTTATAATGTCCATCAATTGTTCATCGGTCAAATCGGGAGCTATTTTCAATAAGATGGGTTTTTCTGAAGTATCAGTTCCCTTTGATGCAATTTTTGTATTTTCCTTCTTTAATTCCTTGAGCAAAGCGGTCAAAGGTTTTCTATCTTGCAACTCCCTTAATCCCGGTGTGTTTGGTGAACTTACGTTGACCACAAAATAATCGACATGGGGGAAAAGTGCATCAAAACATATTAGATAATCCTTGATGGCCTCATCATTGGGTGTGATTTTGTTCTTCCCTATATTACCCCCAACCAAAACCCGATGTTCTTTTTTTAAACGCTCCACGGCATCAAAAACACCGCTATTGTTAAAACCCATTCGGTTTATTATGGCCTGATCGGCTTTTAAACGAAAAAGTCTTTTTTTAGGATTGCCATCCTGTGGTTTGGGTGTCAATGTACCTATCTCAATGAAGCCGAATCCAAAATCAGAAAGTTCGTTGTACAATTTGGCATCTTTATCAAAACCTGCGGCAAGACCCACAGGATTCTTGAATTTAAGTCCAAATACTTCCCGTTCCAATGCTTTGTTCTCAATAACACAAATTGATCTAAAAAGCCCTGATAAACCAAGTTTACCGAAAAATCCAATTAAAGAAAATGTCAAGTGGTGTACCCTTTCCGGGTCTAATAAGAAAAGAATTGGGCGAACTAATATTTTGTACATGAATTGTAGAAAAATTATAGGCAAAAGTACAAACTCAATCTTAGTATTTACCTTATTTTACCCAATTTTGTCAAAACATTTGGGGTAACATCATTTAGGGGGAATGCTATCTTGGTAATTGACTGGTATAACTCGAAAAGGCCTTCGAAATGTTTCGTTACAGAGTTCCAAATAACGCAGATACTGGTTTTTGTTGAATAACTTTAAGGTCTTTATATCTATCATGTGTTGAACTCTTGCCATACTGTCCCGGATAACATTATATTTTTCGGCCAAAACCATTAATTCCGCAGTAGAACTTTGTGGGTGTCGTTTCAGTATATTTTCAGCTTGATTATTCAATAGTTCATTTCTATATTTCAATTCGGCGCTTAAGTTTATCATTTGCTCTGCTTGATCTTCGTTGAGTTGGAAAACAGCTATAATTGTTTCATCCTCTGTTATCCCAACCCCAAGAATACAATCTTCCTGGGCCATTACTCCATTTATAAAAAAGATACATAGAAGTATCAAAAAACAAAATGATTGGGCTTTCATAGGCTCATAAGTTTCGATATTCAGTGAAACCAAAATACTAATAATAATCTGTATTTTGAATAAACCCTAGGTATATGCAGTAACTAACTGATCGAATTTAAAGGGAAGTACTAGTACATAGACAATATGATCCTAATTCCTATAC
>JBATIW010000549.1:0-7754 GCA_049668005.1 Maribacter sp. | reverse complement strand
GGCTTACAGGAACCAAACAGGAATAGCACAAGTGCTAAGGTTAATAAATTCATTTTTCCCATGATTTATAAGGTTTTTTGCTCAGTAGGGAATTATAATATTTAAGTTGTCCTGTTACTTCCTCCCCAAGCCATTTAGGACGTTCAAATGCGTCATTTTCGTTTTCCAGTTCTATTTCGGCAATCACCAATCCTTCATTTGCACCGTGAAATTCATCCACCTCAACAACAAAGCCCCTAATGGGGATTTCAAACCTGGTTTTATCAATTATCGTTTCTTCACACAACTTCAATAATGATTTGGCTTCCAGAACTTCTATCTCCTTTTCCCATTCAAACCGTGATGTTCCCGCTTCATTGGAAATACCCTTAATGGTCAAAAAACCATTGTTCCCCTTTATACGCACGCGTACAGTTCTATTGGGGTGCGTATTGAGAAATCCCTGTACTATTCTTTTTTTAGAGGTAGCTTCATTTTTATATGCATCGCTCTTTACTAAAAATTTGCGTTCTATTTCAATCATTTATGCTGAGCTAGATTCAATATCTGTTATTTGATTCATTGATTCCCGGACAAACTTTTTATTTCATCTGATGGGATTCTGACTTCTTTAAAATCATTATTCGCCAACCAGACCATGGCCTTCGCGATATCATTGGGGTGAATGGACTTGTACTTTTTTAACGGACCCGCCATTACCAGGCTTGCCACTTTCATCAATTGTTTGAATATCCATTCCCCTATTCTTTTTTCGGCTCGTTTACCCCCAATTAAAGAGGGCTGCAATATATGGGTTTTAGGTATATTCAGTTTTAAAACAGCTTCTTCCATTTCGCCTTTGGTACGATTATAGAATATTTTACTTTTTGAATTGGCGCCCAATGCAGAAATTATTACAAGCGTATTGATGCCCTTTTCCTTGCAAAGCTTAGCCGCCATCATAGGTATACCAAAATCAATCTTTTTATACAGTTCTTTATCTGGGGTTTTTGATTTGGTCGTTCCAATACAACAATAGACCTCATCTGCGTTAAAATCATTCTTGAATGTTTCCAAATGAATCACGTCGCCGAGATATTCTCCTATTTTGGGATGAACGACTCCAGAGGCCGAACGGGAAAACAATTTAATTTTTTTGTAGCGATTATCCTTTATCAAAAGCTGTAAAAGCAAGTTCCCTGTAAGTCCTGTAGCACCTATAATTATCGCTGTTTTCTGTTGGATATTCATAAAACTAAGATATGACTAAATTTGTTTATGCCCGAAGAATCCCATTTGCGAAAAATAATCCATATAGACATGGATGCTTTCTATGCCTCAGTGGAAGAACTCGATAATCCAGAACTTCAAGGAAGGCCTTTAGCTGTGGGCGGAAATGAAATTAGGGGCGTTGTTTCAGCCGCGAACTATGAGGCTCGAAAATATGGTGTACGTAGTGCTATGAGTAGTTATTTGGCAAAAAAAAATTGTCCGCAGCTTACTTTTGTGAAACCAAGATTTGAGCGTTATAAGGAAATATCCCAAAAAATACGCAGTATATTTTTTGAATATACTGATTTGGTTGAACCACTTTCCTTGGATGAAGCATATTTGGATGTCACCATCAATAAAAAAGGTAATCCTTCTGCAACCTTATTGGCCAAGGAAATTCGACAGCGCATTTTGGATGAAGTCGGTCTTAAAGCTTCAGCTGGGATCTCGATCAACAAGTTCGTTGCCAAGGTTGCGAGCGATTTTAATAAACCCAATGGCCAAAAAACGGTTAATCCAGAAGAGGTTCTGCAATTTTTGGAAGCTTTGGAAATTCGTAAGTTTTTTGGTATCGGCAAGGTTACAGCGGAGAAAATGTACAAATTGGGAATATTCACAGGCAAGGATTTAAAAACAAAACCACTTGAATTCCTTGAAAATCATTTTGGTAAAAGCGGTTCCCATTATTATAATGTCGTAAGAGGTGTTCACAATAGTGAGGTAAAACCACACCGTATACCGAAGTCTGTTGGAGCAGAACGTACTTTTAGCGAAAACTTAAGTAGCGAAATATTTATGCTGGAGCGTTTGGATCAAATCGCCAATGAACTTGAGAGACGATTGAAAAAGTCGAAAATTGCGGGCAAAACCATCACTTTAAAAATCAAGTATAGCGATTTTACATTACAGACCCGCAGTAAGACCTTACCCTATTTCATAGCTGATAAAGCGCTTATACTGGAAATTGCCACAGATTTGCTATATCAGGAAAAAATGGAAAATTCTGTCCGCTTGTTGGGAATATCATTAGCCAACCTCAATACCGAAAAAAAGAAAACCGAGCCTAAAGAAGACTCGGTTTCCATTCAATTAAAATTTGATTTATAATGCGCCTTTATTAAAAGGTACAGGTCTCGATTTCGGTTACTCTTAGTGTATTTACCATTCCCTTATTTTTAATAGGCATTGCCGCTAAACTAATAAGCATATCGCCCACTTCCAAAAATCCTTTTTTACAGGCTATACCATTCACATCCTCTATGGTCTCATCGGTTGACACATATTTGTCATAGTAAAAAGCCTTTACACCCCAAAGCAGATTCAATTGAGTCAATATTCTTGTGTTGGAAGTAAATACCAAAATATGTGCACTTGGTCTCCAAGCCGATATTTGGAATGCCGTATACCCACTATTGGTCAACGTTGAAATTGCCTTTGCCTTTATCTCATTTGCCATCGTGGCAGCATGATAACACACAGATTTTGTAATGTATCTATTAGTTCTAATGTGCGGTGGTTCTTGTGGTACATTTATCAAATCTGAATTCTCAACACTTTCAAGAATGCTTGCCATTTTTTCAATTACTTGAACCGGATAATTCCCTACAGATGTCTCCCCCGAAAGCATAACTGCATCAGCCCCGTCCATTACCGAATTTGCAACATCATTAACTTCGGCTCTTGTTGGGGTAAGACTCGTTATCATGGTCTCCATCATTTGGGTAGCAATGATTACCGGAATCCTCGCTTTCTTAGCTCTTAAAACCAGCTTTTTCTGGATCAAAGGAACTTCATGGGCAGGCACTTCAACACCCAAATCCCCGCGAGCAACCATAAGTCCGTCGCAATAAGAAACAATCTTATCTATATTGTCAACCGCTTCGGGTTTTTCAATTTTAGCAATTATCGGGATTTTATACTCGGAATGTTCCTTGATTATATTTTGAAGATCAATAATATCCTGACTATGTCTTACAAAGGAGAGGGCAATCCAATCAACATCCAATGAAATGGCAAAAATGGCATCTTGGACATCTTTCTCTGTGAGTGCTGGTAACGAAATATTCGTATTGGGCAAATTCACCCCTTTTTTTGATTTAAGCGGTCCCCCTTGAATAACTTTCGCCTTAACCTGATCCTTTTTATTGGTCGAAATTACTTCGAACATCAATTTTCCATCATCCAACAAGATCAGTTCACCGGGATTTACATCTCTAGGAAAGGCACCATAATTCATATACACCCTTTCTGAATTGCCTTCGAAAGGCTCCCCGGTTACAAAGGTGATTTCATCGTCAGGAGCAACAACCACTTCCTCCGACATAACTCCCACTCTTAATTTTGGCCCTTGTAAATCGCCTAAAATGGCAATATTGGTATCCATTTCTTTATTGACTTCACGAATCATTTTCACTCGTGCTGTGACATCCTCATAATCCGCATGTGAAAAATTAATTCTAAATACATCAACACCAGCCTTTATCATAGCTATAATTACTTCCCTTTTGCTTGTAGCAGGCCCTAAGGTTGCAACTATTTTCGTCTTCTTTTTATTTGGCATTACTTAAAAAATTAAATTGTTTTTTGATTTTAATTTGTCCGCATCAATACTATATGCTGTGACCATATTAGGTATAGTGATCAAACTTTTTAAAAATTTATCCTCCTTTAGGTCATCATCATGTACTATCTTGATAAAGTAATCAACTTCCTTATATTCTGGCACCAGATGACGTTTTAAAAATGAAGTTTCATCCTTAAAAAGACCTTCTCTTGCCAAACCTTCCTTTTTTGTACTCTCATTGGCAATCAATACCCAATATCGATCATGTTGATCATCTTGCCACTCGAAAAATGGAAACGACATATGTTCCGATATTTCCAAATCTTTTGATGACCTTTTGAATATGGACTTTATACACAGGTTTATGGCATACGCCATAGCATGAGCTTCAATACTACTATGTAATGCTATTAGCGTAAAGGAATCTTCGTAAAAATCCCCAATAATTTTGTGTACTGCTGCCATATGCGCACAAAAACGTAAATATAGGATTAATAAAGAATACAGCCTAAGCTACAAAAGAGTAAAGGTATTATTAGGCAAAATATAACGTATTAATTACAATATACATTAGAATTATGCTCTGCTCATCTTATCCTGCAAGGCGAAATAGGCTCGTTTGGAGGCCCTTTCCTCTGCCTTCTTTTTTGATGTTGCCCGTGCCTTGGCAACTACAATATTACCTATAGATAATTTTACCGCAAAATGTTTAAGCACGTCGTTTCCGGTATCTTCGTAGACATTGAAATCGAAGGTCTTCTTTTGCTTTTGGCACCATTCAATGACTAAACTTTTATAACTGATTACTTTGCCCTCCAATTGTTCGATATCCACGTATGGAACTATTACTCTTTCATGAATGAATTTTTCACAATATTTATACCCACGGTCCAAATAAATAGCACCTACCAAGGCTTCAAAAACATTACCATGAATATTATCGCCAAAGTGGGTTTTCGGAATTCTACTCTCAACATACTTTATAAGGTTCAAATCTTTCCCTAACTCATTTAAATGCTCCCTACTAACTATTTTAGAACGCATTTTGGTAAGATACCCTTCATCGCCCTCGGGCACTTCATTATATAAATGTCTAGAAATGATGGTCCCTAACATGGCGTCCCCTAAAAACTCAAGACGCTCATAATTCATAGGATTGCCCTTCTTGTCTTTTTTATTTGCCGACCTGTGAAGAAATGCCTTCTTGAAAATCTTCAAATTCTTAGGTTTAAATCCAAGAATATTAACTATCCCCAAAAAAAAATCCCCATCCTGTTTGGAATGGGAATTAAATATATTGGATCGGAAATTCATCGTTATTTTAGCTGATTTTCTTAAAAACTACACAGGCATTATGTCCTCCAAACCCAAAGGTATTACTCATGGCGACATTAACCTCTCTTTTTTGCGCTTTATTTAATGTTAAATTTAGCTTGGGATCAATGTTCTCATCAACTGTGGTATGATTTATCGTAGGCGGCACAATTCCATATTCCATGGATAAAATAGATGCAATGGCCTCTATGGCCCCAGCAGCACCTAAAAGGTGACCAGTCATTGATTTTGTGGAGTTAATATTGATGTTTGGAGCATGATCACCAAATACTTGACTAATAGCTTTTAACTCGGCAACATCGCCAAGTGGCGTTGCTGTACCGTGCGTATTTATGGCATCAACCTCTTCAATCATAATTCCAGCATCCCTTAAGCAGTTTTCCATGACCTTTACCACGCCAATTCCATCAGGATGTGGTGCGGTCATATGGTATGCATCACTAGACATGCCACCACCCATAACCTCTGCATATATTTTTGCTCCTCTTGCCTTTGCGTGTTCATATTCCTCAAGAATCAAAGCTCCCGCTCCTTCACCAAGTACAAAGCCATCCCTGGTGGCATCAAAAGGTCTTGAAGCAGTTTCTGGACTTTCATTTCTAGTGGAAAGTGCGTGCATGGCATTAAACCCGCCCATACCTGCCAAGGTAACGGCAGCTTCACTTCCGCCGGTGACAATGATGTCGCAATGGCCTAACCGAATATAGTTAAGGGCATCTATCATCGCATTGGCAGCCGATGCACATGCAGATACTGTGGTATAATTAGGGCCCATAAAGCCGTGCTTGATTGAAATATTTGCCGGAGCAATATCCGCTATCATTTTAGGTATAAAGAAAGGATTGAATCTAGGTGTACCATCGCCTTCGGCAAAGTTTATAACTTCATTTTGAAAGGTCTCCAGACCACCGATACCAGCACCCCAAATTACACCAACGCGAAATTTATCGACAGCCTCCAAATCTAACTTGGAATCAAGTATGGCCTCATCAGAAGAGACCAACGCATACTGCGCAAAACGGTCAAGTTTACGGGCTTCCTTTCTATCAAAATGATTTTCAGCGTTGAAATTTTTAAGTTCACATGCGAACTTGGTTTTGTACTTCGCAGTATCAAAATAAGTAATGGGTGCAGATCCACTTTTACCATTGATCAGCCCATCCCAGTATTCCTCAATATTGTTACCAATAGGTGTCAACGCACCTAACCCTGTAACCACTACTCGCTTTAATTGCATTTAACCAATTTTTTATTAATAAGCCAAGTGTAATTTAAATAAAAATATCCATGCAGCATGTTTACCGCATGGATAATTATTAACGTGTTCAAGAAATCATATGATTACTTCGCCTCTTCTATATAGCTTATGGCTTGGCCAACTGTTGCGATATTTTCAGCTTGATCATCAGGGATTTGAATATCAAATTCTTTTTCGAATTCCATAATCAACTCAACAGTATCCAGTGAATCTGCCCCTAAGTCGTTAGTAAAGCTAGCTTCTGATACCACTTCGTTTTCATCAACTCCTAACTTATCAACGATGATAGCTTTAACTCTTGATGCAATGTCTGACATAATAATATTGGTTTTAAAAAATTAAATTGTTGGCAAAAATAAAAAACTTTGGATTAATAACACCATTTGTCGTTAAAATGTCTTGTAATTTAAGAAAATTAAACGCAAGAGTATTAATTTAGCCCAAAATAATTCTTCTTCGGTAACGCTCATCTTTTAAATGAAAAATATTGTTCTTTTTGCCTCTGGTTCAGGATCTAATGTTGAAAACATAGTACAGTATTTTCAGGATAAGCCAAATGTTACTATAGCCTGTGTGCTTACTAACAAAAGGGATGCCAAAGTATTGGACCGTTGCAATAGATTGAATGTCAGTTCTTTATGTTTCAATAAAATTGCTTTTCAAGAAACAGATTGCGTACTTGACATTCTTAAAGGCACAAATCCAGATTTAATTGTCCTTGCTGGATTTTTATGGAAAATACCGGAGAAAATCATCAAGGCATTCCCAAACAGGATAATCAATATTCATCCTGCACTCTTACCTAAATATGGGGGCAAAGGAATGTACGGTAATAAGGTTCACAAAGCTGTTAGGGATAATTCTGATGTCGAATCTGGAATAACTATCCATTATGTGAACGAGAATTATGACGAAGGCACTATTATTCATCAAGCCAAAACCAAAATACTTCCAGAAGACGACGTTGATGACATTGCGGCCAAAGTGCATGCTTTGGAATACAATTATTTTCCTAAAATAATAGAACAATTATTATTGGCCCAATAATGGCGAAAAAGGCAAAATTTTATGTGGTTTGGAAAGGTAAAAGGCCTGGAATTTATACCACTTGGGACGATTGTAAAGCTGCTATTAGCGGTTATAAGGGAGCGCAGTATAAATCTTTTGCGACCTTCGAGATAGCCAAGAAAGCATATAACTCCAACTATGAGGAATATAAGGGTAAAAAGAATTCCTCTTCTAGTTTATCTCCTGAGCAACTTATGAAAATTGGAGCACCAAACAATCATTCCATATCGGTTGATGCGGCATCTAGCGGTAATCCTGGGGTTATGGAATATCAAGGGG
>JBATIW010000548.1:0-12558 GCA_049668005.1 Maribacter sp. | reverse complement strand
AGGTAGCAAAGACAATCCCGGTCATCAAGGACATCAATCTATTAAGTCGGGAGCTGTTCGAGAGCATAAAGGCTTCTGGGGATTTGGGCGATTTTCATTTAGAGCGTAAGGGATTATTGATGCTTTTTAAGACCGATGCTGCGGCTGAAGAAGAAATGAAAGTAGCCGAAAAGGCCAAACAGATGGGGTTGGAAGTTGAGTTTTTGAACAAACAAAAATTAAACACCATTGAACCCAATGTCCAAATTGCTGCAAAGGGGGCAATCCACTATGAATGCGATGCACATATGACCCCCACTGAATTCATGCCCAAAATGATCGATTTTTTGCGACATAAGGGAGTTATCATCAGGACGAATGAGGAAGTGTTGGATATTTCAGTCGCTAATGATAAAATCCAGGAAATTGTCAGTTCCAAGGAATCCTACAAGGCCGATGAGGTAGTGTTGGCTGCAGGATCATGGAGCGGTCAACTTTCCAAAAAATTAAAAATAAAGTTACCATTGCAAGCAGGTAAGGGGTATGGAATAAATGTTATGAGGCCCACTGGGATTACGATCCCTGCCCTATTAATGGAGGCCAAAGTCGCAGTTACCCCAATGAAAGGATTCACTCGTTTTGCTGGTACTATGGAATTTTCGGGAATTAATGCAACTATAAGAAAAGAGCGTATTCAGGCCATTGCCAGTGCTGTCAATGATTTTTATCCTGGAGTTGAGCTAAATGCCACGGAGATGGAAAATGCTAAAAGTGGAATGCGACCAGTATCACCAGATGGCTTGCCTTATATTGGAAGATGCCCTACAATACAAAACCTCACTTTTGCAACTGGCCATGCGATGATGGGTTGGAGTTTAGGCCCTGTGACGGGCAAATTGGTTGGAGAGATTATTGATGGAAAAAAACTATCGATAGCTATTAGTCCGTTCGCACCAGATAGAAGATTTTAATACTAGCAAGAATGATCGCCCACTATTTTCCACGCCCCCTTGATTCGTTTGAATATGATCATGAATGTGCCATTGGCGTTGCCAACTTCACGTTCTAAATGGTATTCTCCCATGACCCAATAGGCATTATCATCTATTTTGGAAATATTGGCAATGGTAAATTTTAAAGCTCCGGTTTCTGCTGATGTAGGATATCCTTTTTTGTAGCGATCCAACATATTTTGCCAGCCGTACACAATACCACCGCTCCCAAAGTATGGAATAGAGTCGGATTGAAGATATCCCTGCATAAACCCATCCAAATCGTTATTGGACCAAGCTTGTTCCTGTGCTTTTAGAACTTCTTTTATTGCTGCTATGTCATCTTTTTCTTCAATAGGAGCATTGCAAGCATTCAAGCTAATAACAATTAATAGGATTTTAATAATTTTCATAATGTTGGAATTATACAAGAAAGGTAAAAAAATCTACTCTTCCGCTCTAATTAAATTAAAGGCCCCTTTGACCAAGAACACATCATTTTCAGTAAAATTAGCTCCATTTTTGATGCTAGTATAACCATTAAAAGTACTACCAATACTGACTTCTTTTTTACTGAATAGGTAGCTGGAATTTTCATCTCCACTTTTTAAAAGAACATAATATTTTTCATCAATGGCAACAACAGCATTTTCGGGTAAGGCAAGTTCTTGGTTCGATACGGTGATTATCCGTGCATCAACGAACATACCTAAAGCGAAATTGTGGTTTTCATCATCGTCCAAATGGCCATGTACTTTTACAGTTCGGTTTTTAGTGTCAATCGAAGTCCCTACTAAATGCACTTCAGCCTCAAATGTATCTTCAAGTGCTTCCGGAATGTTGAAAAGAATTTTCTGTCCTTCTTTTATTTTGAGGATATCTTTTTCAAACACAGCAAGTTCAAGATGTATATGGTCTGTATTTATGATTTCCATGATCTCATCCGCAGCAGAAACATAGGTTCCTTTGCTAATATTCATTTTAGTAACACTGCCATGAATCGGTGCGTATAAAGCAATTTCCGAAGTAATATTGCCCGCTTCAACTGCGCTGATATCGATGTTGAGCATTTGTAATTTCTTTTTCAGTCCGTTGTGAAAGGCCAAAGCACTTTTATAATCACTCTCGGCTTTTAAAAAATTCTTTTGAGAGCTAATTTGTTCTTCGATCAAGGTTTTTTGACGGTCATATTCAGATTTCAAATAGGTGAGTTTTTGTGTCGTTTCAAGATAATTTTGCTGCATTTCCACAAACTCAGGGTTTTCCAAGGTGGCCAATACTTGACCTTTTCGAACCTTGTTACCAACCAATAATGGTGTTTTTTGGACATAACCGCCGGTAAATGAACTTATAATAGCTCTGCTTTGTGGAGGCACATCGACCATACCCGTGCTTTGAACCATTGAAGGAAAGGACTGCTCTGATAAGTTGCCAAATTGCATTTTTCCGCTTTCAAATTGGGCCTTACTTAATTCAATAAGGCTTTCTTCAAAATTCATGCTAGTGTTTTCACTTTTATTTACTGATTCCCCGCATGCGATAAATAAAAGTGAGGACAAAAGGAATGTAATGTACTGAAAGGATTTCATGAAATATATGTTAAGGTTTATATCTTTAAAAGTGTTCTTAGCCGTTTGTCGATTTAGATTCTTCATAGTGTCAAATGATTTAATGCGATAACGGTTTGATTGTAATTGTTTAGATTTTCCAAATAGGAGAGCGTAATACTATAGGCATTTTCCAAACTTTGGATATATTGAAAAAAATCTATTTCCCCATTCAGGAAGCTTAATGAAGCTGTTTTAAGAATTTCATCAGAAAGATTTTGGCCATTGTTCTCATAATATTTTAAGGCTTCTTCATATTTTCGTAATTGTCCCATAAGTTGTTCATGCCTTAGTCGAAGTCTGTTTTTATAGTCAATGGATTCTTCAATTGCCACGTCTTTGGCAATTTTTGCAGCTTTAATTTTGGAAACATTCCCACTAAATAACAAGGGTATTTTCAGACCTACTTGATAGCCGTATAAGTTCTCACCAAGACCGGAATTGGTTCCTTGGAAATAATCAAAACTAATGTCCGGTAATAACAATTGTTTTTCAAATCCGCTTCGGGCCTTGAAGAGCATGTTTCGTTGGTCATATAGCAAAATACCAGCGTTTTGCTCAAAATCCTTAAGCTGCAATTCCAATTTATGAAGTGGTGTCAAAGCAATGTTCAAAGGTTCTTCTACTTGTGTGATTTTTTCCAAGCGTGCGTATGCGATACCAACATCTTCCCTAGATTGATTGAAGAGTGCACGAAATTCTTTTTGTTTGGCTTGGGCCGTTATCTTTTCAAGATAATTGGTTTCCCCTAATTCGAACCTTCGCTGGGAAGCATGGGCGAATTTTTGATAGATACTATCCAAATATGTATAGAGCTGTTTTTTTTCCCTTGCATATAATAATTGATAGTAGGACGAAGCAATTTCGCGTTCGAGATCTTGTTTTTGCATCTCGTAATGACTTTGTTCCATGTTTAAATTGACTTTGTTTATACGCTTACCGGCGAAATATAGCGTGGGGAACAGAATGCTTTGTTGTATGCCATAAACTTCTAAAGGCTTATTATTAAAAGCCAGATTATTTTGATCGTATTGATAATAGACTTCGGTTTTATCAAAATTAAATGCGCTGCCTACGAGCGCTTCTGACGCTTTTACTTTTAGGGAAGCAGCTTTTAATCCAGCATTATTTTCCATTGCCAGAGTCCGTATTTCATTAAAATTCAATCCTTTTTCCTGGGCATTAATATTAAATGCAAATAGTAATAACAGTACGGTCAAGCCCTGAGCTGGTTTCTTTTGGATTATCTTTTTAAGTTCAATTTTTGAATCGAAAATTGCGTATAAAACGGGTAATACAACCAAAGTAAGTAGGGTAGCGGTGATAAGACCGCCAATAACGACTGTGGCCAAGGGTCTTTGCACTTCTGCACCGACACTGGTTGAAATCGCCATGGGCAAGAAACCTAAGGCAGCGGCCGATGCAGTCAAGAGGACTGCTCTTAGTCTGTCTTTTGTTCCTTGTTTAATTCGAGCTTCAATATCAATCATACCTTGCTGTTTTAAATCCTTAAAATGTTCTATCAATACAATTCCGTTTAATACGGCAATTCCAAAAAGAGCAATAAACCCAACTCCCGCCGAAATACTGAAAGGCATGTCCCTCAACCATAAGAAAAATACACCCCCAACGGCAGCCAAAGGAATGGCGGAATAAATCATCAATGCATCCTTGACCGATTCAAAGGCAAAAAAGAGTAAAAAGAAAATCAGCACCAAAGCTATGGGTACGGCTATTTTTAATCGGTCTTTGGCACTTTGTAGATTTTCAAACTGGCCCCCATAGGTAATACTATAACCAACAGGAAGTTTGATGTTTGATTCTATCCGATTTTGAACATCGGTCACAACAGATTGCAAATCCCGATTTCGGACATTTATACCTACTACAATTCTTCGTTTGGTATCATCCCTAGAAATTTTGGCTGCTCCTTTGGTATATGAAATTTGTGCGAGCTCACTCAGTGGAATCTTTCCACTTGTGGGCAGATCAACATATAGGTTTTTAATATTGTCAATATCCTTTCGGCTATCTTGATCCAATCGTAAGGTAAGGTCAAAACGTTTTTCCCCTTCGAAAACACTGCCTAGATTCGCTCCGGCGAAACCCATTGAAACTACCTTGTTCAAATCATTGATATTCAATCCGTAACGGGCTATTTTAGCGCGTTGGTATTTTATGTTCATTTGTGGCAATCCAGCAATTTTCTCTACACTTATATCGGCTGCGCCTTCAATACCTTCGATCAATTTTTTTATTTCGTTCCCCTTTTTGTTTAAGACATCCAAATCCTCACCAAATAGCTTAATGGCAATATCAGCACGCACACCAGTGATCAGCTCATTAAATCGCATTTCAATGGGTTGGGTAAATTCAACTTCCATTCCTGGTATAACGCCTAGGGCTTCTTTGAATTTATCGGCAAGCTGGTCTTTAGTAGCGGCAGAAACCCAATCCTTTTTTGGTTTTAGGGTAATGATAACGTCAGTCTCTTCCATAGACATAGGGTCTGTGGGAACTTCTGCCGCACCAATTCTGGTGACCACTTGGTCAACTTCAGGGAATTCTTCCAACAATATTTTTTCAATCCTTGTGGTCGTTTCTATCGTTTTGCTCAATGAAGTCCCGGTTTTAAGAATGGGTTGAATAACAAAATCACCTTCATCCAGAGTAGGTACAAATTCGCCTCCCAGTGTCGTAAAAAGATAAGTTGACAACGCTAGTAAAACGGCGGCGATGCCGAGAACCAATTTTTTGCTTTGCAAAGCCCAATGAATGGTTGGTTCATAGACCAGATTCAAAAACCGCATTAAACGAACCGATATGTTTTTATCAGATACCCTTGAGGGTTTTAATATCAAAGTAGATATTACTGGAACATAGGTGAAACATAAAAGCATAGCACCAATCAAGGCAAAACTAAAGGTCAATGCCATTGGTTTGAACATTTTTCCTTCTACACCACTTAATGATAGTATAGGAATGAATACAATAAGGATAATCAGCTGTCCAAAGATGGCAGAGTTCATCATCTTGGAGGCACTACTAAAAGTGATTTCATCTTTAGCGAGCATTACATCTTGTGCCGACATACTGCTCAGCTCCAATCTTTTGGAAGTAATTTGGAAGGCAATGAACTCCACAATAATCACAGCGCCATCTATGATGATTCCAAAGTCTATGGCACCAAGACTCATTAAATTTGCATCGACTCCAAATAAGTACATAAAGGAGAGTGCAAACAAAAGGCATAGAGGAATCACCGATGCGACCACCAACCCTGACCTAAGATTACCTAAGAGTAGCACCACCACAAAAATTACGATCAGACACCCTAAAATGAGATTCTCAGCGACTGTAAATGTTGTTTTGGCTATTAATTCACTGCGTTCCAAAAAAGGATTGATATATACTCCTTCTGGCAATGTTTTGGAAATAGAGGCAACACGATTTTTTACAGCGTCTATTACCTTTTTTGAATTGGCATCTTTGAGCATCATTACCTGCCCTAGTACCTTTTCACCTTCACCATTTCCAGTTATAGCGCCAAATCGGGTTGCGCTGCCAAAGCCAACATTGGCAATATTTTTTATATAAATGGGGATGCCATCTACATTTTTAACTACTATATTCTCTATATCTGTCAACGAAGTAATCAAGCCTTCACCGCGAATAAAGAATGCCTGGTTGGTTTTTTCAATATAACCGCCCCCAGCAACGCTGTTATTGTTTTCCAGGGCTTTAAAAACTTCAGCTACGGTAATATTCATCGCATTCAGTTTTTCGGTATTAATCCCAACTTCATATTGCTTTAAATATCCACCCCAGGTGTTTACTTCAACAACTCCAGGGATACCGGAAAGTTGGCGTTTTACAATCCAATCTTGGATGGTGCGCAAATCCATCGCCGAATATTGGTCCTTATACCCAGGTTTGGTATCTAGAATGTACTGGTAAATCTCACCCAAGCCTGTAGTTATGGGCCCCATTTCGGGAGTACCGAATCCTTCAGGAATTTTTTCGGACGCTGATTTTATTTTTTCCGCAATCAATTGGCGGGGTAAATAAGTACCCATGTCATCCTCAAAAACTATGGTAACAACCGATAAACCAAATTTCGAAATTGAACGGATCTCGACGACACCAGGTAAATTGGCCATTTCCAGCTCAATCGGATAGGTTATAAATTGTTCAATATCCTGGGTAGAAAGGTTTTGGGAAGTAGTTAGAACCTGTACTTGGTTATTGGTCACATCAGGAACCGCACCTATTGAAATCTGGGTCAAAGCGTAAATCCCGAAGAAAACTATGAAAAGGGTTAGTAAAAGAACTATTAGTTTGTTCTTTATACTAAATCGTATAATTTTAGATAACATAATCCTATATAAAAAGTGGTACAAAACATCAACACACAGTTGTAGCCGACAAACAAAATAAAAATGGGATTATGCTGATTTTGGAGGTTGAAAAATATCAAATTTTTCAATGGAAGCGTAGTTGTCCAAATAATAGAAATTGGCCGTAAAATCGACCATTGGAGCGGTTTTTAATGTAGGTATTTGAATTTTATTGATAACATAGGCAGTAAACCCATGCGAACAACAGGGACTAGTGAAAGGAAGTTCTTCATGTTGCTGTTTTTCTTCCTGATGGTCTCGAGAATGCTCTTTTTGTAATTCCCCGTAATGTTTTGATATAAAAACCAAGAAATTATCACCGTATTTTTCGGAGTGAAATTCGGCATGTTCCAAAAGCTCATCAATATGGGCCAAATCACTCCAATCCAAATTAAAACTTTGGAATAGAACTAAAAAAGATAACGCTATGGATAAAACCTTGGCCATTGGAACATAAAGATACTGATAATTTCAGTTTTATGTGATATCACTGATAGATTACCCTTATGAGGCATTTCTTTTTTATATTGTGTGATAAATGATATTTCATAAACCAATTCACTATAATGGATAGAATTTGCAAATATTTCGCTTTGTTAGTGGTGCTAATACTAAGCAGTTGTACATCGAAGGCTGAGCGTCAGGAAACAAAAGAACAACCTAACATTCTTTTTATTCTTTCAGACGATCATACTTCACAGGCTTGGGGTATTTACGGTGGAATTTTAGCCGATTATGTTCAAAATAAAAACATTGAAAAACTGGCCTCAGAGGGAGTGGTGTTGAACAACGCCTTTTGCACCAATAGCATTTGTACACCAAGTAGGGGGAGTATTTTAACAGGACAATACAGTCATATAAATCAAGTGTATACGCTCAATGAACCTTTACCAAGAAACCATCCCAATATCGCCAGGACCTTATCTGAAAATGGATACCAGACCGCAGTGATAGGAAAATGGCACCTAGTGGGCAAACCGGAAGGATTTGATTATTATAATGTACTTCCTGGACAAGGCAGGTATTGGGATCCAATTTTAAAGACAGCTGGCAATTGGATTGATGGAGGCAACAGTACCACTGGACAGCAGTACAAAGGATTTAGCACAGATGTTATTACAGACTTGACCATCGATTATCTTAAGGAACGCGATAAGAAAAAACCGTTTTTGATGTTCTGTAATTTTAAAGCAACCCACGAACCTTTTGATTATCCTGAAAGATTCAAGCATCTCTATGAAGGTGTCGACATTCCAGAACCGGAGTCACTATTGGATTTTGACAAGGAAAATTCAGGACGTACGTTCCATGGGCAAACCTTGGAGCGATTAGGAAAAAGATGGGACAATGCCACTCAAAACCCTGACAAATTTTGGACTTCCTATCCTGGTTTGCCTTATCCACTAGAGGGTTTGGATAGCATTCAAAAACGAAAAAGGATATACCAAAAACTGGTTAAGGATTTTATGCGCTGCGGAGCTGCAATAGACGACAATATCGGTAAGCTGTTGGATTTTCTTGAAGCGACAGGTATTGCTGATAATACCATTGTGGTATATACTGCGGATCAAGGGTACTTTTTGGGAGAACATGGATTCTTTGATAAACGCATGATATACGAGGAATCGCTTAGAATGCCTTTTGTTATTCGATATCCCAAGAAGATTAAAGGCGGACAACGATTGGATGATATTATTTTGAATATTGATTTTGCGGCTTTGATTGCCGATTATGCCGGTGTAGCGAAACCAGCATATATTCAAGGACAAAGTTTTCGTGGGAATTTGGAAGGGAATACCCCAAAAGATTGGCGTAAACAAATGTATTACAGGTATTGGTTGCATCATCCCGATAGACCAGCACATTTTGGGGTGCGAAATGAACGATATAAACTAGCATTCTTCTATGGACAGGATTTGGGAATGAAAGGGACGTCTAAAGAAATGACCGACCCGGTTTGGGAATTTTTTGATCTGCACAAGGACCCCAAAGAATTGAACAATGCCTATGGGGAGGCGGAGTATGCTCCTATAATTTCAGAAATGAAAATGGCGATACAGGAAGAACGCAAAAAATATGGCGATAATGATACGAAATATGACGAAATGCAATCCATTCTAGCCAAAGCATTCAAGTAATGTTATTTGTAACGATATGTGCTACGTTATAAGACATTTGATGCACAAAAGAATAGGAATACGATGTTATTTTGAGCAAAACTTTTCTAGAGTACAGTATGTAGATCAAACCCCAAAGAATTATAGGGAGTTAGCGTTCATTTGAGTGTTTTATGTCGTAAATTTAGTATTCATTTCGGTTTAAAAGTGACACCTATTAAATTAACCAATATGGAAAAATCCCATTCAAAAAAGAAGAATTCAAATCAAATTTCCACCCCTTTATCGCGCAGAAAGTTCATTTCGAAAACGGCATTGACTGTTGGTGCGATCAGTATTGTACCTAGGCACGTTTTAGGGCAGGGTTTTATTGCTCCCAGTGATAAAATAAATCTAGGGTTTATTGGTCTTGGAAAACAAACAGACGGGTTGGCAAGGCGTTTTGTAGACAGTACAAGTGCCCAAATAGTAGCAGGTTGTGATGTATGGACAACAAAAACGGCAGCTTTCGAAAAGCATGTAGGGAAACTTTATGCCAAGGAAAGGAAGGTTAGGAAATATCAAGGTCTTACAAGTTATTCGGATTATCAGGAATTATTATCAAGGGATGATATTGATGCGGTTGTTATTGCGACTCCAGATCATTGGCATGCCACACAAGCTATAGATGCCATGCAGGCAGGCAAGGATGTATATTGTGAAAAACCATTGACCCATAGAATTACCGAAGGCATAGATTTGGTAAAAACAACCGAAGAAACAGAAAAAATATTGCAGACCGGTAGTATGCAACGTTCTGACGACAATTTTAGAAAGGCGTGCGAATTGGTGCGAAATGGCTATTTGGGGGACATTAAAAAAGTATTGGTGAATGTTGGAGATCCAGCAATAGCCTATAATATGCAAGAAGAACCCATACCAAAGGAATTGGATTGGAACAGTTGGTGTGGTCCCGCTCCTCTTTTGCCCTATAACCACAGATTGGCGCCATCCCGTAACGATGTTGATTTTTGGCCAGACTTTAGGTTGTTCAGGGAAGTAGGAGGAGGAATCTTATGTGATTGGGGAGCACATATGTTTGATATTGCCCAATGGGCGTTAGGTATGGATAAAACAGGGCCAATTAGATATATTCCCCCTAGTGATAGTACATCCGTACGTGGTTTACGTATGTTTTATGCCAATGGTATCGAAATGGTTCATGAAGATTTCGGTAGAGGTTGGGGCGTTCGCTTTATAGGAAGTGAGGGTACAATGGATATCAGCAGAAGTTACTTTGAAGCGGACCCTACAAGTATCTTGACAGTAGCGTTGAAAGATTCTGATATTAGGCTTTACAACACCAAAGGAAACCATTACCAAGATTGGTTGGATTCCATTAAGAATAGAACACAGCCCATTTGTGATGCGGAAACAGGTCACCGTTCAGCCAGCATTTGTAATATTGCGAACATTGCCTATCAATTAGGCCATGACTTGGAGTGGGATCCTGAAAAAGAACAATTTAAAGGTGATGCTGCAGCAAATGCTTTGCGTAGTAGAGTGAACAGGGATTATTCCAAATAGAATAGTTAATTACCTTTTGATTCTAATGCATTCATTGCATGGACCATAGCTTTAAAACATTCCGCCGAGTTTTTGGCATCCTCGGTGGAATTTTTTTGTTCCTCCATAAAACGGGTAGGGGATGACCAATAGGTCTGCATCATACCCAAATAATGGGCTGCCATTTCGGGCGTTGAATTTTTTTTCAAATCATACATCATCGCTACTTGTGAAACTGCCACATCGGGTTTTCGCCAAGGGCACGTTATCACGTCAAAACCTTTCATGGCAAATAGAGCGGCCGTAGGATAGGCTTTTTCATAATGCCAATCGCATATAACCACGGACTTGGGTATCAAATCTATTGCTCTGGCCGTATTATTCATTGAAGCTTCCCACATACCAATGCCTGTGACCGCTCCATCAATTAATCGGTCACCCCAAATCCACAAACGCGCACCTCTTTTGCTTAAATGATTGCTTATTTTTGTCAATTCGCCTGCAAATAAAGTAGCAGGGTCCATTCCTTTACATCGTGGACAATTCTCATCCGCCAAGTAAAAAACCTCATCCATTCCAGCATGAAAGGCATCCGCTTCGAAAACATCCAAAATCTCATCCATTAAATCAAAAACAACATCGTGAACTTCGGGATGCAAAGGACAATAACTCTTACAATATAGACCGTCGGCATTGGGCCATTCATACGTTGCAGGTAATTGTATATTGGGGGTCTCATCAAATTCTGGATAAACCTCCAATAACTTTGTGTGTTTAGAATGCCAACTTTGATGTCCAAGTAAATTTACTTGAGGTATTATATTGATATTAAATTCTTTACATGTATTTACCAATTGTTTTACTTGAACTTCACTTAAAGGATTTTCACCACGTAGTTCAGGTCTTTTTTTATAAGCGTAGTTATAATCCACTCTCAAAACCAAGGTGTTAATGCCATTGGGTGCTAGCTCATTTTTAATGAAATCAACGAACTCCGCTACTTTGTCCGAAGCTGGTGCGGAAATACAAAAGCCTTTGATTTCAAAGGGTTCCTGTGCAGTTAAGGAAAAACAAAGAAATAGGAGTGAGGTAGCTAATAATAGATGTTTCATAACGTTCAGGATTTATTCTAAAATTACCAAAAAGAATTGTGTTTTCTTGAATTCCGCAACCTAATTAAGATCGATTTTTAAGATTAGATCTAGAGTTTCAATGAGAAGCCTTTTTTCTGCATCCAGCCTGTAAAAATAACGACCAACAAGGCAAAGCTTAGCGAGCTGAGTAAACCAATCACACCACTATTCAAGGAATCCGGTAATGCTATTCCTGAGAGATTACGAATGGGGTATGTGAAATATGGGATTAAATAACAGGTTAAGGTTGCTGTGCCGGCAGGAATAATGACCTTCGCCCAAGCACTTTGCTTTTTAATATCGACCACATAATATAGAACCACAAAAGATAAAAATCCGATGCCAGTGCAAACCATTAACCAAGATGGTGTACCTGGTACCTTTGAAATGCCCCATAAGTGTCTTGTCATTAAACCCGCTGCAATGTTTATTATGCCTAAAATCGTGAGTGCCAACAAAGCTTTGGAGATGTTTTCTTTGGATATCCGTTGAAAAAGGAGGGAAGCAACTATGCCTGCTGTTGTAAACGCAGGGATTGTTCCTGAATACCAAGTAGAAAAATAACGAAAAGATGATGGAATAAGATCCAAATAGTCCATTGCATCGGCTCTGGATAATAGATTAAACAATAACCATAGTATAATCATAAAAACTAGGCTGCCTTTTGTAAATAGATAAGCCAATGCATTAATGGAATATGCCCAACCTATTAATCCCAAAATGCCCCACCATTGTGTGCCCATTATGCCATCTCCATTTGTACCCCCTTTGTAATAAATGGCCAATAA
>JBATIW010000547.1:0-3257 GCA_049668005.1 Maribacter sp. | reverse complement strand
CTGCTGTATCTTGTTTAGATAATTGCTAGCCATTTATTTTGATTGATACTGAGGTCCTTGATTATAACTTTCAAGCCCTATTGGATATCCTAGGATTAATCCAGGGGATGACATTGGGTATTTTGTTGTTGATACTGAATTACAAGCACTTTAGGCGTACTTATTATCTTGGGTTATTTTTATTTCTGTTTTCTTTAAAATTGGCGAATTTTATTCCAAAGGGTTTAAATATTGATCAGATTTACCCAGAGTTATTTCTTTTACCCTTTGATTTTTCCTGGCTACTTTTTCCAATCTTCTTTATCTATACCCAGAAAATTTCAATATTTTCCGATCAAAAAATAAAATATTGGTTACTCTATCCTGGGATTATATCATTTTCGCTTCAACTGGTTATTTATTTACTCCCCTACTCCACAAAACTGGTTATTGCCCAAAGCTTATGGCATGAACTTATATTCACAACAGTGGGCATATGTTATGCATGGGTCATTGGTTTTTGGAATTTAAAGCTTCTAAACAAGCATAGAATCGAAGTTCAGAATACATTTTCATTAACAGAAAACAAGGTATTGGTGTGGGCACGAATTTTTCTGATTTACAGTTTATCAGCTTCTGTGATAATACACATACTTTACTATGTTTCTCCTGAAAATTTTTACTTTAAGATCATTTTTTCAATTTTAGATTTAATCGCCATTTATTGGGTAGCGTTCAATGGTGTAATACAGCGAAATATTTTAGATATTCTTGACAAAAAAGAGCAGGTTTTTCCATCTCGGGATATTCCTGCCTTTGAAAATAGGCCTAAAAATAATGTTGAGGGTGAAGACCTTAATACTTTAATGGAACATATAGACTCGTATATGAAAAAGACCGAAGCCTTTGTTCGAACTGAACTCACAATTATTGATTTGGCAGAAAAATTGAAAGTCCATCCTAAAAAAATTTCTGCGAGTATCAATACCATATTCAATCAGAACTTCAATACTTATATTAATGAGTTTCGTGTAAAAAAAGCAAAGATTCTATTAGCGGACCAATCTTCAAGCCGTTTCAGTATTGAGGGTATTGGCAAAGAAGTAGGATTTCATAGCAAGAGTGCTTTTTATTCAGCTTTTAAAAAAGTTGTTGGAACAACACCTGCCAAATACAAAGAAAGAATTGGCATATAGCCAATCATTCTTCCGCCTTCATAGGAAAGTGGAGTATCTACTTCTATAAAAACCTGAATACTTGTAGTACTAATTCCTGACATTGGAATAAATTGGATGATTTTAAGGCTATTTTGTACTGATTTCCGAAATCCATACTCATTTACCACCTTGTTCACTGCTTCACTAAAAATAATTTCGAAAACTTTGAGTTAAAAGATTGTCAATTATAATCTGATAGTTCAGAACTTTATTAATCCTTTACATGGTTTAATATAATCAGGTTTGAGTGTTAAGCGCCGATTCAGGAAGTTCCCCCCTTTATTGCTTAAGGATAAGTCCAAGATTATACCTTGATAAATCAGGCAGCCATTTATTGTTCATAAGGCAGTAGGTATAAAATGGCCACTTGCATATTTTAGAAATGAATCGACAGAAATTTTTGATTCTTGTATTGTTATTAAAAGAAGAGTTAGAATAAAATCAATATTCCAATTCAATAATTATTTAAAACAAAAATATACGTCTTTGGGATTATGTTTGCTTTCCCATAATAAGGACTCAAAAAAAGTTTGTTATGACAAAAAAAGAAAATAAAAAAGCCAAAACACTTAAACACGTTGAAATAAATGGTGTTGGAGTTTTCAATACATGGAATCCTTCACATTTAAAGGAATTAAAAAATAAAGAATTTAGCAATGATCTAGGTCAAAAAGTGCTATTTGAAAATGAATATCTACGTATTTGGGAAGTTGTATTATTACCTAATGAACGGCTTCCTTTTCGAAAAATCAACTTGGATTATAGCTGGGTAGCTGCCTCTGAGGGTATGGTGATTTCTCGCTTTTCCAATGGTAAAATAATACTGATCCATTTAGAAAAAGGAGATTCTGAATTTTTAAAGCAAGAGAATAAACAGGCTATTTATGATTTGGAAAACATTGGGGAAGACATTGTCTTTTTTCAAATGACCGAATTTAAAGGCGAACAGTTATACATTAAAGCACGAATTCAGGAAAGCATAAAAAGAAATACCCCCCGAGACCTATAGCTTTCCTGAATTTTACATTAAAGGGTGACGAGCGGGAATTGTCATCTATAAATTTCTAATTGTACGTTGGTTTCCTATCTTTAGGGAATGAAAGTAATCTCCACCAACATAGGCAATCCCACAACTATTCATTGGAACGGCAAGGAAGAACAGACGGGTATTTTTAAGTACCCCACGAATGAAGCGTTGTTTTTAGGTAAGACAGCTGTTTTAAAGGATACGGTAATAGATAGAACGAACCATGCAGGAGTCAATAAGGCCTGTTATTTGTTTTCAGCGGACCACTATCCCTATTGGAAAAAAATGTATCCCGAATTGAAATGGGATTGGGGCATGTTCGGAGAAAATTTAACCATTGAAGGGCTTAATGAGGCCGAAATTCGTATCGGTGATGTTTATAAAGTAGGCAATGCCTTAGTTCAAGTATCCCAACCCAGGGAACCCTGCTATAAATTAGGAATACGCTTTGAAACCCAAGAAATTCTTAGACAATTCATTGACCATGGCCTACCGGGAACTTATGTTCGTATTCTTGAAGAAGGGGAAGTCCGAAGGAATGATAGTTTGACCATGGTCGAAAGATCGGATAACACCCTTACCGTTAAACAATTTTATGAATTGTTATATATCAAGAAAAAAGATTTGGAAATCGTAAAACTCGCCCTCAACAATCCATCGTTGCCTGAATATAAAAAGGCCCGTTTAAAAAAATATCTTTAAATTCACGAAGTGAACTAAGTTTAAACGAGCCCCAAACCATCAAGAGCATGATCTCTCCTTGGCATTTATACCTAATGGCCTCAATGTATATAATTGCAGGTATAATGCATTTTGTAAAACCCAAGGCATACCTTCGAATTATGCCAATGTATCTTCCAGAACATAAATTATTGGTGAGTTTAAGTGGCATAGTCGAAGTTCTTCTGGGCATCGGTTTATGTTTTTCTATAACAAAAAACCTCGCGGTTTTCGCAATTATCTTAATGCTCATTTTTTTTCTACCGGTTCATTTTTATATGCTATCGGGTAAACAGGCCTCTGCTGGTATTCCT
>JBATIW010000546.1:0-4867 GCA_049668005.1 Maribacter sp. | reverse complement strand
ATATAGGACAATGTCTGGATAGAGCAAAAGGTATTCCAGATTGTAAAATCTTGGAAAAAGGCCTATTTATCTGCCAAATTTACCGAGAACTTGTCCTTGGTTCTTCTTTTCACTGCGAAGTTAACATTTTGTATGTTATTTTCTTCAATTTTCTTCTTGCAGCTGTGGTAAATAAATCATAAAAAAAGTCCCCGTTAAGGGGACTTTTTAATTGTACGTGATTAAGCTTATTAATATTCGTCCTCATTCCAGAGGTAGTCTTCTTCTGTTGGGTAATCTGGCCAAATCTCCTCGATAGACTCGTAAATTTCACCGCCCTCTTCTTCCATAGACTGTAAATTTTCCACAACTTCAAGAGGTGCTCCTGTTCTAATTGAATAGTCGATTAGTTCGTCTTTGGTAGCTGGCCAAGGTGCATCACTCAAATAAGATGCTAGTTCTAAAGTCCAATACATGGTAATAATATGAATTTATAATTTTTGCAAAAATAATTTTTATCTTGATATAGCCAAGGTATTTTCCCATTAATTTGCATTAATAGTTTGATAACGAAGAAAAGTGGGTTTTATTAGCCTTTTTTTTGGGGAATCCATTTGATTTCTTCCGCTTTCAGATCTTTTGACAATTTTCGGGCCAAAACAAATAGATAGTCTGAAAGTCGGTTTATGTAGGACAATACATTTTCTTCAAAAGGTTCTTTTTCAAAAAGTTGGGTAGCCATTCGCTCTGCTCTGCGACATACCGTTCGGGCAATATGACAGTATGACACGGTTGTGTGCCCCCCAGGAAGTATAAAATGGGTCATGGGCGGCAATGATTCGTTCATTGCATCCATTTCTTTTTCCAATAATTCAATATCAGATGCATTTATTTTAGGGATATTCAGACGTTCTTTCCCGCTCTTTAAAATGGCTTTTTTCGGATCAGTAGCCAATATAGCCCCAAGTGTAAAGAGTTTATCTTGAATAATAGCCAGTAATTTCTTGGAATGACTATCAATCTCCTGATCACGTATAAGACCCAGCCAGGTGTTCAATTCGTCAATAGTCCCATAACTATCAATTCTAATATGATGTTTTGAAACTCGAGTACCTCCGAAAAGGGCAGTAGTGCCTTTATCTCCGGTTTTGGTATATATCTTCATGTATTATTTTACTGTTGCAAGGATTAATTTTTTGTTTTTTTCTTTTCTTCACGATTGTAACCATCCATAAATTTTTTAGATCTTCTTCTTCTGGACTTGTTCCTATTGTAAATCGTTATGAAGAGATATATTACAAAAAGTACACCTAAAACTGTATAAATTGGATACTCCATAATATTGGACTTAATTCTTAAAGTTACGGGTTTATAATCTAATTTTAAAATGTTCTTTTGCCTGTTCTTTTCTGAAAAACAATACACCGCAATAGAACAAGTCCACAGAAACGGTCACCTTTTCATTACCTTTCATGAGCTCCCAAATATCGTTATTTTCTTTATTTTGGTGAATACTTTTAACCATTATCATAGTATTGTTGTGGTATAATCCATCTTCTGTTCCGCCATGGAATAGCTCAGTGTTTGGACAATCAAAATACATGATATCACAGGGATAATCGTCGAATTCAATCTGTGGAAAGGCGTTTTTAACTTGACTTTGGATGTTCATATGCTTTGAAGTAATATGTACGCTATTCGCTTTAAAATAGGCTATGCTTTTTAGTAGAACACCAATGGTTTTGGGGCCTTTGTATACCCTTTTATACAGGCATTTAGTGGCGAAATCGTATATAAAGGGAGAATGAATCCCATGTTGATTGGTCGATGTGAAAATGAATTTCAGATAGGCGATGAATCTGTAAATCATGTGATAACTGTTTTTTATCCCTCCAACAATGCCGAAAGCTCGAACCAACGTTCGGTTTTTGTTTCAATGACTTTCATTATTTCCTTTAGTTCAATCGACAGTGCAGCAATAACATCACCCGAAAGAGCATTCTCTGTGAATTTCAGCTGTACTTCCCCTTTCTTTTGCTCTAATTTTTGGATTTCCTTTTCCAATGATTTGTATTCTTTTTGCTCCAAATAAGAAAGTCTGGCACTTTGATCTTCTGTTTTCCAAGTATTCTTGTTTGAATTATTTTCTTGGACCTTACTTTTTGCAGCTCTCTTTTCAATTATGTTGCTATCTTCATAGGCCCTAAAATCGGAATAATTGCCTGGGAAATCTTCAATAACGGCATCGCCCCTGAAAACGAAAAGGTGGTCAACAATCTTATCCATGAAATATCGGTCGTGGGATACCACCAAGAGACAGCCCGGAAAATCGAGCAAAAAGCTTTCCAAGACATTAAGGGTGACAATATCGAGGTCATTGGTAGGCTCATCCAAAATCAAGAAATTAGGATTTTGAATTAAAACAGTGCATAAATAGAGCCGTTTGCGTTCACCACCACTCAGTTTTTCGACAAAATCATACTGTTTTTTTCTATCGAATAGAAAGCGCTCCAACAATTGTTGGGCGGAAATTTGCTTTCCTTTTTTTAAGGGGATATAGTCCCCGAATTCGCGAATAACGTCAATAACCTTTTGACCTTTTTTAATGGTTATGCCTTTTTGGGTATAGTAGCCGAACTTTATGGTATCACCCACGATAACTTTCCCCGAATCGGGATTGTCCATGCCTGCAAGTATATTCAGAAAGGTAGATTTGCCCGTACCGTTTTCGCCAATAATACCTACCCGCTCGCCTTTGGAAAAAGTGTATTCAAACTGATCTAGTATGGGTTTGTCTGGATAAGATTTTGATATTTTATGGAGCTCCAGGATTTTGCTTCCCACGCGTTCCATATTGATTTCCAATTGAACCTCATGTTCTATTCTACGCTGGTGGGCCTTTTCTTTGATAACCTTGAAATCATCAATTCTTGATTTGGATTTTGTAGTTCTGGCTTTCGGTTGTCGACGCATCCAGGCCAATTCTTTCTTGAAAAGTAGTTTGGATTTGTGCTGTTCAACAGCTTCCTGCTCAATTCTGGCTTCTTTCTTCTCCAAATAGTACGAATAATTTCCTTTGTAAGGGTAAAGTGTACCTCCATCAAGTTCAATGATTTCATTACAGACACGTTCCAAGAAATAACGGTCATGGGTAACCATGAACAAAGTCAAGTTTTCTTTAGCGAAATACTGCTCTAACCATTCTATCATTGCCAAATCCAAATGGTTTGTAGGTTCATCAAGAATCAACAAATCTGGCCTATTGATGAGTGCATTGGCCAAGGCCAAACGCTTTTTTTGTCCCCCGGATAACAAACCTACTTTGGCATGAATATCCTCTAATTTCAATTTAGAGAGAATCTGCTTGTATTGTGTCTCGAAGTCCCAAGCATCAAAACGGTCCATAGCTTCAAACGCCTTCTGGTAAGCATCTTCGTCCTCAGGATTTTCCAAAGCTTTTTCGTAGGCTAAAATTACCTTGAGCACTTCATTATCCGAAGCAAAAATTGTTTCTTCAACTGTTAAAGCGGGATTTAGGTCTGGTTCTTGTTCCAAAAAGGAAACTCGGACCCCTTTCCTATAATTTACCATACCTGAATCTGGAACATCCTTGCCTGAAAGAATATTTAAGATGGATGTTTTTCCATCCCCGTTTTTCGCAATCAAGGCAATTTTTTGGTTCTTGTTGACCCCAAAGGATATATTCTCAAAAAGGACAAGTTCACCGTATGATTTGGCTATATTTTCAACTGAAAGTAGGTTCATTTGGATGAAGGGGTTATTTGTTTTCTGTTCAATTGATAAAGATAAGTGTATCTAGCCCCTAATGCCAGAAGAAAAGGAATGATTACTGGTGAGAAAATCTGAACTCTTAATACCCAAAGTATGACTACCATTAGCAATAAAAATAGGAGGAGAAGCATGTACCATTTAATTAATTTTGAAAAAGGGGTGTTACGCCAAACCAAAAAAGCAAGATTCAGATTTAGAGGAAAGGCCCATAAAATATTGAAGTTGCTTGCTGTTGCGGTATGGTCAGTCAAAAACCACAGGAAAAAAATGACAACGCCTATAATTCCGGTAATCAGGAAAAGACCAAAATCCAACGACTTACTTCTTTTGTTTTTCCTATAGTCGGAATAAGTGATTACAAAAACCAATGCCATGAATACCAATGACCAAAAAAGTGGCGTTAGTAAAAAGCTGTTTTTATTTTTAATTGGTTCGGGTTGGAATATGGAAATCTGGTTGGGGGCTAAAAGCGTTGCGTCTAATTGAGAAGTATTCAATTGCTTCATGATATAGAATGGTAGGAACATATGTTCTTTTGGTGTCGCCAAATCATCAATCACCGCCCCAAGTGCTAAATCAATGCCAAACGCAGACCATGAATTGGTCGGCATATTTTGATGGATAAGCTCGCGATGTGTAAATTTTTCCTTAAGATAGTCTTCATCGAACACTATTTTATCACCAAAGACGACTGCAAGGACATCCCAGATTTTCGTGGCACAGTTATTATAGAAAAAGTCGTATTGATAAGCCCTGTTTTCCGGGAGATAGTTGTTCTCCAAAAATCCGAACAATGTATTTCTTTCTCCCTGGGATAGTTGCAGCACCTGTTCGTTCACCCAACGTTTGTCATATTCGTATTCTCGTATAAAATTCGAGAACTGTTGTCGGGCCAGGGTATAATCCAACTTTCCTTGAGCAAATTTTCCATAAAAATTATTGGAATTAAAATCGAAAACCCCATAATTATAAACTACATCTATCCCAATTGCCGGGTCTTGTACCCGAAATGCACTGTGACCGAAGGTAGAATATAGCTGGTCACCAGATCCACAAGTCAAAACACTGATTTTGGATATTGGTGACAACTCCGGAA
>JBATIW010000545.1:0-4177 GCA_049668005.1 Maribacter sp. | reverse complement strand
GGGAACTCCCAATCATTACCGTTGCCAAAAAGGAAACAAAAATTATAAACAGCCAGTTTTTAGGAGCGTCACCACTCACCAAAAACTTTCCCTTGAGTACGTCTAAAATTCCTTTTTTCATTTTATTGACTTATGCGTTCCGCTATTCTTAATTTGGCGCTTCGCGCCCTATTGTTCAATGCTATTTCCTCTTTTGATGGAACAATCAATCCGCCCACTTTTTTTAAGGGAACACTAACATTCCCATAAAAATCCTTCTCCGGTTCTCCTTCAAACAATCCAGCCCTGATATATCGCTTCACCAATCGGTCTTCCAAAGAATGATAGCTAATCACACTCAACCTAGATCCTGGATGTAACAATTCAGGGACTTGTACTAATAGCTCCTTTATTACTTGAATCTCTTGATTCACTTCAATACGAATTGCTTGATAAATCTGCGCCAGTATTTTATGTTCTTTATGTTTGGGTAAAAACTGCTTTAAGACTTCCTTTAATTGTGCCGAAGTCTTAATCGGAGTTTCTGCCCTGCTGGTTATGATTTTATTGGCAATAGCATTCGCATTTCGCAAATCACCATATTGAAATAAAACCCTCCTCAAATCATCATACTTATAAGAGTTTACCACATCATAAGCCGAAACGCTGTTCTTTTTACTCATGCGCATATCCAAATCCGCATCAAAACGTGTTGAAAATCCGCGCTCAGCTTTGTCAAATTGATGTGATGAAACTCCAAAATCCGCAAGGATTCCATCTACTTTTCGAATGCCATAGAACTTTAAAAACTGCTTTATATATCTAAAGTTTTCGTTGATAAGGGTAAAACGATCATCATCCAATTCGTTCATCAAAGCATCTTCATCCTGATCAAATGCGAACAACTTACCGTTTGGGCCCAGTCTATTCAATATTTCTTTTGAGTGACCGCCACCACCAAATGTCACATCTACATAAACGCCATCTTCTTTTATGTTAAGTCCATCTATGGACTCCATCAAAAGAACGGGGTTATGATAACTCATCTCCATCATCTCCCATTACCTCTTCGGCCAAATCAGCAAAGTCCTCTGCGGTTTCATCAATCACTTTTTCATAACTATCCTTATCCCATATTTCGACAATGTTTATTGCCGAACTCAATACCACCTCTTTTGTTATGCCTGCAATTGAAATAAGGTTTTTTGGAATCAACAACCTTCCAGTTGCATCAATCTCTATTACTTTGACACCCGCAGAAAATCTTCGAATAAAATCATTGTTCTTTTTTTTGAATCGATTTTTCTTGTTCATCTTTTCCATGAGCAAAGCCCATTCAGCCATGGGATATAATTCTAAACAGGGCTGAAAAACCGATCGCTTTATAACAAAACCCTTGTTCAGCATAGGTGACATCTGATTTTTTAGGGCAACCGGTAGCATTACCCTACCTTTGGCATCAGCCTTACAATCGTATGTTCCTATGAAGCTTATCACCTTTAAACGTTTGGTTTTATTTAACAACTCAAATATATAGAAATTATTACCACAATTTACCACAATTTACCACTTTGTTGAAAAATTCGACTATTTTAGTACTTTAGATCTTTTCGTTGACTACTAAAAAGAAACTAGCTATTAGGTAAAATGGAGAGGTTTTATTACTTGTTTATGGGCCCAATTTTTATGGTATTTGCAATAGAAAGGAATTTTAAGGAATTGCCTATATTTGCCACTTAAGACCAGAAGCATTCTGAATGGAAGAAAAGATTATTACAGAAGGTAAGTATCGCTATATTGAGAAGGGAGAGGGCACACCCATTATTATTTTACATGGTCTTATGGGTGGGTTGAGCAACTTCACTAGTGTAACGGAACATTTCCCAAAAAAAGGATACAAGGTTTTAATTCCTGAATTACCCATTTACACCATGCCTTTATTAAAGACCAACGTAAAGAGCTTCGCCAAATATTTAGAAAGGTTCATTGAATTCAAAGGTTTAAAAGATGTGATACTTTTAGGCAATTCATTGGGCGGACATATAGGTCTTTTGCACACTAAATTGTATCCAGAGATGGTACGGGCCTTGGTCATTACCGGGAGCTCTGGCCTTTATGAAAGCGCCATGGGTGATGGCTACCCCAAGCGGGGTGATTATGAGTTCATCAAGAAAAAGGCGCAAGATGTATTTTACGATCCAGCTGTTGCGACCAAAGAAATTGTGGATGAGGTTTTCGCTACCGTGAATGATAGGGTGAAATTGGTTAAGACCCTATCTATTGCGAAAAGTGCCATTCGCCATAATATGTCCAAGGACCTTCCTAATATGAAAACCCCTACCTGTATTATCTGGGGAGAAAATGACGCTGTTACCCCTCCAAATGTGGCTAAGGAATTTCATGAATTACTACCTGATTCGGAATTATTCTGGATTAATAAATGTGGTCATGCCCCTATGATGGAACACCCCAATCAGTTTAATGATATTCTTGACACCTGGCTGGAAAAGAGAAATTTCTAAACCCGTTTTACATGAAAATCAAGTCGGCTAACTTTGTGATGAGCAATTCCGATGTCGCAAAATGCCCTAATGAGCCAATACCCGAGTATGCGTTCATTGGGAGGTCTAATGTGGGTAAATCATCATTGATCAATATGTTGACCGATCGCAAAGGCCTAGCCAAGACTTCAGGAAGACCAGGAAAGACACAACTAATTAACCATTTTAAGATCAATGAAAATTGGTTTTTGGTAGATTTGCCCGGTTATGGCTACGCCCGTGTTTCCAAAAAAAACAAAAAGACCTTTCAAAAATATATTACGGATTATTTTATGAAGCGTGAGCAATTGCTCAGTGCCTTTGTCTTGGTGGATGTTCGCCACGAACCCCAAAAGATTGATATGGAGTTTATGGAATTTCTGGGTGAAAATATGATTCCGTTCAGTATCATATTTACCAAAGCCGATAAATTGAAGCCTTTGATTATTGAAAAAAATGTGGATTTCTACATACAGGAATTACTTGACGGCGTTTGGGAAGAGGCTCCGAATTATTTTATAACATCGTCCTCAAAAAATATGGGCAGGGATGAAGTCTTATATTACATTGATGATATCAATCAAAAATTCTTTCAAGAAAACAAATAGTTGATTCAAATTCTCGATTTTATCAAACTGATCAATTCTCCCGCACTTTCCAATTCATTCAATTCTACGGTGTTAACAAATACTTCCAATTCTTCATTGGTTGTAATGAGCACAATGGGGTAATTGAATTTATGACCGAATTTCGATGCATATTGGTTCTTAAATTCATCTTTATGCAAAAATTCCATTTCCAATGAAACTTCTTCCCTAAATTTTTTCCAAGTCCTGTTTTCTGTAAATGCGCCAAAAGTAATATCACATAGATTACATTCATAGGTACTTGGACTGAATATTTTGTGTGCCCCGTCCATAATCATATTACGTAGGCCAGAATCTGCATTATAAACAAAGATCAATTTTTCTTGCATTTAAATTTCTGTGTTTGGTGTCTAAAATATTATATTTAATACTTATTGGTCTTTTAAAACCATATGTACTTACACTGACCTAATCTAAAATAATTCCGATGAAAAAAATACTTGTATTCACTGTATTCGCTTATTGCGTTTTGAGTTGTGCAGATCAAAAGAAAGAACAAGTCCCACCTGTAATCGCACCTTTCTCAAATGTGGATACATTGGCCATTAATGATTGGTGGAATCGAGGAAACAATCCTATAATTGATTTAAAAGTTGGTAGGGATAGTGTTATTGCCTTCGGAATTTATACGGTTTCAAACAATACGCTGAAATTAAGTGCCCAATTGTATCCCTTGTATCCTGAAGAATCACGGGAAGTAAGATTGGAAATTGAAAAAAATGGGGAATGGAAAGAACTCCAAAAACAAAATATTAATGATTTGGGATGGTCCGCCTTATTCCGTATTGAAAATTGGGATGATACCATAGACGTAACCTATAGATTGCTTCATGGTAAGAAAGCAACTTATGAGGGCTTGATCCGTAAAGACCCTAAAGATAAATCAGAGATCGTAATGGCCGCATTATCCTGTAATTCCAATCAAGATCGTGGGCCAAGGGAGAATTATGTACGCAACATCAACCATCAAGATCCAGATGTAGTATTCTTTGCCGGTGATCAATCCTATGA
>JBATIW010000544.1:0-3044 GCA_049668005.1 Maribacter sp. | reverse complement strand
TAACAGCCTTGGTCAAGAAAAGGTAATTGAGACCATAAAAGAGGAGGTAGAATCGGCTATTGAGTCGATAGAGAGCACTATGGGCACAAAATTCGGTGATTCTGAAAATCCATTATTAATTTCAGTAAGGTCCGGTGCAAGGGTTTCTATGCCAGGGATGATGGACACTGTTCTAAATCTGGGTTTGAATGATGAAGCAGTTATTGGTTTGATAAACAGAACCAAGAATGAACGTTTTGCATGGGATTCTTATCGTCGTTTTATTCAAATGTATTGCGGCGTAGTTCTGGGTATGAAACCAGAGACCAAAGAAGATATAGATCCTTTTGAGGAAATCATGGAAAACCTTAAGGACAAAAGAGAGATCAAATTAGATACTGAATTTTCGATACAGGATTTAAAGGATTTGGTCTATGACTTTAAAGATGCTGTAAAAAAACAAACCGGTCATGATTTTCCAACGGATCCATGGGATCAACTTTGGGGTGCCGTAATGGCTGTTTTCAATAGTTGGAATGGTAATAGGGCTGTTTATTACAGAAATATGCACGGTTATCCTGCAGATTGGGGTACTGCAGTAAATGTTCAGGCTATGGTTTTTGGCAATATGGGAGACAATTCAGGCACAGGGGTCTGCTTTACTCGTGATGCAGGTACAGGAGAAAATGTTTTCAATGGGGAATACTTAATAGATGCCCAAGGGGAGGATGTTGTAGCAGGTGTAAGAACCCCTCAACAAATAACAAAGTTAGGATCAGAGCGTTGGGCAGAGTTGGCCAAAATTGAAGAAGCTGACAGAGCCGAAAATTACCCATCCTTGGAAGAATTAATGCCTGCTATCTTTACCGAGCTCAATGAGTACCAACAAACGCTTGAAGACCATTATTCTGATATGCAGGATATGGAATTCACTATGCAGGATGGCAAGTTGTGGATTCTGCAAACACGTAATGGTAAACGTACTGGGGCAGCCATGGTAAAAATAGCTGTTGACCTGTTAAAAGAAGGTTTGATCGATGAAAAGGAAACGCTGCTCCGTATTGAACCTAATAAATTGGATGAATTATTGCACCCGGTTTTTGATCCTAAAGCTTTAAAAACTGCTCATGTTATTGCACAAGGTTTACCTGCTTCACCCGGGGCTGCAACGGGTAAAATAGTTTTCTTTGCTGATGAAGCCAATAAATTCATGAATAGTATTTTAGTTAGAATTGAAACTTCTCCTGAAGATTTAGAGGGAATGAACATTGCCAAGGGTATCTTAACAGCACGTGGTGGTATGACCTCACATGCCGCAGTAGTTGCCCGTGGTATGGGTAAATGTTGTATATCAGGGGCTGGTGCCTTAAAAATTGATTATAAAAGCCGTACTTTAAACGTAGAAGGACATGAATATCATGAAGGGGATTGGATTTCATTAAACGGATCGACAGGAAATATTATTGAAGGTAAAGTGGCTACAATAGAACCTGAATTGAGTGGTGAATTTGCTGAAATCATGAAACTGTCAGATAAATTTGCAACTATGAAAGTACGCACTAATGCAGATACTCCAAAAGATGCCAAGGTGGCCCGTAGTTTTGGCGCACAAGGTATTGGTTTAACACGTACTGAACATATGTTTTTTGAAGTTGACCGTATTAAAGCTATGCGTGAAATGATTTTGGCAGATACCATTAATGGCCGTAAACGTGCGTTAAAACATTTGTTACCTATGCAACGTGAAGATTTTGAAGGCATTTTTGAAGCCATGCAAGGTTTACCCGTAACTGTTCGTTTATTAGACCCACCTTTACATGAGTTTGTTCCTCACCAATTAAGTTTGCAAAGAGAGTTGGCAGAAGAAATGCATATCTCCGTAGAAGCCGTTAAAAGCAAAGTGGCAGGATTAGCAGAGTCTAACCCCATGTTAGGGCATAGGGGATGCCGATTAGGTAATACCTATCCGGAAATTACCGAAATGCAGGCCAGAGCAATTATCGAGGCTGCAGTAAATCTGAAAGAAAAAGGTATTGAAACGAAGCCGGAAATAATGGTTCCATTAATTGGTACAGTTGCTGAATTTGAAATGCAAGAAAAAATTATCCGTTCTACGGCCGAAGAAGTATTTAAAGAAAAAGGTACACGTGTAGAATACTTGGTAGGTACAATGATAGAGATTCCTCGCGCAGCATTAATGGCAGATAAGATTGCTGAAAAAGCTGAATTCTTCTCATTTGGAACCAATGACCTGACCCAAATGACATTCGGTTATTCACGTGACGATGCCGGTAAATTTTTACCAATTTATATTGAAAAAGGCATATTAAAGGTAGATCCTTTTGAAGTGCTGGACCAAGAAGGAGTAGGACAATTGGTTGAAATGGGTACCAAAAGAGGTCGTAGCACAAAACCTGATTTAAAAGTGGGTATTTGTGGCGAACATGGTGGTGAACCAAGTTCTGTGGAATTCTGTTATAAAACGGGCATGAACTATGTTAGTTGTTCACCTTTTAGAGTCCCAATCGCCCGATTGGCCTCTGCACAAGCTGCTATTAAGGCTGAGGCCTAACCATTAATTATAGATCACTGAACTTTAAATATGGGTTCCAGGTTTACTTGGAGCCCATGTTTTTATTTACTGCTTGATAATTTGTATATCCGCTATTCTGCTAGTAATCTACGTGAATTCTGGAAAATTTGATTACACCCCTGCCGGCCGGACAGGCGGGCTTTAGGGAGGGGCAAATAATCGAATTTTCGGCCTTTTCTTTTTACCCCATACCCTAAAGGGAGAATAAAAACCCGAAAAATCAACTACTGGCATAATAGCAGGTTTAGCATATTCTAAAATACACATGGAATTGTCTAAATTGACAATTACAATACATATATATTATCTTTGTCCACTTATCTTGAAGATTAATAGAATTCATGTTTCATTTTTTTACGCGTAAAAAGTTCTTAATAGATTATCTGGAGGGATTTGTTGATATTCATAATCACATTTTACCTGGAATTGATGATGGTGCAAAAACCGTTGAGGAATCCGTGGAACTCATTAA
>JBATIW010000543.1:0-1631 GCA_049668005.1 Maribacter sp. | reverse complement strand
TGATCTTGTTGGTTCGCGTCTCTTTTTGGCTGCGAAAAAAGTACTACGGAAAAGCCAGTGGGTAAGGGTATAGAAATATTGCTAAACTAGTTGCTTAATCAAAGCGTCGTGCAATTTTGTTACGTGCAATTTTCCTTCGGAAAATAAAGAACATCCAGATAGTGGCCACCTATGTTGGGAGTAAAATGGTGTATGAATTTCAAACGGATAAAAACTAAGAACAGCTAGATATAAGCAATTAAAACGGCTCATATTCAAACATGCTGTAGGTCATTTAAATAGGATTAAGAATATTGCAGTCATAATTCATTATCTTTAATAGGGAATATAAGCACCTATTATAGTGACCGAACAAAGAAGATTGTCCACAGTACTTTTCGCGGATATAGTCGGCTATACCTCACTCATGCAAAGTGATGAAAAGCGTGCCATGCTTTTTCTTAATCATTTTAAGGAATTAATAGAAATTATTGTTCCAAAACATCAGGGAGAAATAATTCAATATTATGGTGATGCTGTGCTTCTGACCTTTGACAGCGCTACCGCCGGTGTGGAATGTGCAATTGAATTACAGCGGGCATTGATCGAGAAAAGAATTCCAATACGGATAGGGATGCATTTGGGTGATGTTATTTTCAAAAATCAAAATGTATTTGGTGACGGGGTCAACGTAGCCTCCCGCATAGAATCGATGGGTATACCAGGATGTCTACTTGTCTCTAAAACCATCCGTGATCAGCTGGTTAATAAAGGGGATTTCCTTTTGCATTCACTTGGACCGTTTGAATTCAAAAATGTTGAAGAACCAATCGAAGTGTTCGCCGTTACTAATGAGGGAATGGCTGTGCCTAAAAGGGAACAGATAAAAGGTAAATTAAAAGAATCTAAAAAGAAGCTTAGCAAGAAATGGATTGTACCAATTTACATGTTGATTGCCTGGCTTGTAATAGAGGTATTCAATTTTGTCATAGAAAGGTATCGACTTGATCCGGTGCTTCTGGACTTTTTTATACTGATTACCCTTTTTGTACTTCCCGCGATTCTTATTTATTATTTTTTTAAAGGCAGATTTAATAAGAAAGCTTTAGGGTTGCAAATATTAAATGGAATAGCAATGGTAGCTGTTCTCTTTTATTTTCTTACTAATCCCCTGGCCCTGAATCCCGGAAAATTGAGGCTAGTAAAGCTGTATGAGGGGAAATCAAGTGCTTTGAAATCACTCAATTCCCTGGCGGTATTGCCGTTTTCAAACAACTTGGGCGATGATAGTCAAAAATACCTCCTGGCTGGGATGCATCAGGGTTTGATTAGTGAAATTGGTCAACTAGGTAGTATTCGTATCATATCAAGCACCTCGTCGCTTCCATACCAAAACACTAAGAAAAGTATCCAGAAAATTGCAATAGAACTGAATGCTGATGCCATTCTTGAAACCTCCCTGACGAGGATAGACACCTTGATTGAACTGAGGACAAACCTGATCAAGGCATTCCCGGATGAGCATGTCCTATGGAACCATGTTTATATTGCCTCCATAAAAGAGTTACCCAATATTTATAAGGAGGTTACCAAAAATGTGGCTCTAAAAATCAATAAGGTACTTCTGCCGGAAGAAGAGCAAAAATTAATAC
>JBATIW010000542.1:0-2059 GCA_049668005.1 Maribacter sp. | reverse complement strand
GGTGAACACACAGATTATAATGATGGTTTTGTATTTCCGGCAGCCATAGACAAAGGTATCTATGCTGCTTTTGGCCCAAGTAACTCGAACTTATGTGTAGTTCATGCGCTTGATATGGACGAAAGTTATGAATTCACCGTAGATCATTTAGTTCCCTTGGAAAATGGCAGTTGGAAAAATTATATACTTGGTGTTGTACAGGGAATTCTCGATTCAGGGAAAACCGTAGCGCCCTTTAATTTGGTATTTGGAGGGAATATTCCGGAAGGAGCCGGATTATCGTCTTCAGCGGCATTGGAAAATGCTGTAGTATTCGGTCTCAATGAATTACAGCAATTAAGATTGAGCAAAACCGAAATGATCATGATTTCCCAAAAGGCGGAGCATGAGTTTGTGGGTGTCAAATGTGGTATCATGGATCAGTTTGCCAGTATGTTCGGTCAGAAAAATAAGGCCCTGCTTCTTGATTGTCGCAGTATCAGTGCCAAGACATTTAGCATAGACCTTAAAGATTTCCAGTTTCTTTTGATCAATACCAACGTCAAACACAGTTTGTCAGACAGTGCCTATAACAACAGGCGTGAGGTTTGCGAAAAAATTGCTGGGTGCCTTAATATAAGGGCCTTGAGAGATGCAACGCCCGAAGCACTGTTAACACTTTCAGGAACAATACACGACCAAGAATACCAAATGGCCCTCTACGTTATTGAAGAAAATGAAAGAGCTCAACAAGCTGGATTGGCCATGAAGAAAAATAATATAAACGAATTGGGCAAGTTGCTCTTTGCTTCTCATCATGGCTTAAGGCATCAATATAAAGTGAGTTGTGAGGAACTCGACTTTCTGGTTGACCTTGCCAAACTCGAACCTGCCATCGCAGGATCGCGAATGATGGGCGGCGGCTTCGGAGGTTGCACCATTACAATCATTAAAAAAAATGC
Source organism: Maribacter sp. (assembly GCA_049668005.1). Classification (GTDB taxonomy): domain Bacteria; phylum Bacteroidota; class Bacteroidia; order Flavobacteriales; family Flavobacteriaceae; genus Maribacter_A. The sequence continues at coordinate 1,118 of JBATIW010000542.1, read as the reverse complement.
TGCACAGGCCTTTATAGAAAAGGCCACTGCAGCCTATAACCATAAGTTTGGACGGGATTGTTCGGCATATGAAGTATCATTATCAGACGGAACGCATCTTTTGGCCCTTGGCTAAAACGCTTAAATTCAACAAAATTGTTTAAGTTTAATCTCAATTAGACCTTACTATTATGAACGCAAATTTTGAGCTACTCGATTATATCATTTTTATAGGCTATGCCCTGCTGATTCTTGGGGTGGGTTTATGGGTCTCGAGAGATAAAAAAGGGCATGAGAAAAATGCTGAAGACTACTTTTTGGCAGGAAAATCATTGCCATGGTGGGCCATCGGAGCCTCCTTGATCGCGGCCAATATCTCGGCAGAACAGTTTATCGGAATGTCTGGTTCGGGTTTTGCCCTGGGGCTGGCCATTGCCTCCTATGAATGGATGGCAGCCATTACCTTGATCATCGTTGGGAAATATTTCTTACCCATTTTTATTGAAAAGGGTTTATATACCATCCCTGAATTTGTTGAACAAAGGTATTCTACCAACCTAAAGACGATTTTAGCCGTTTTCTGGATCGCCTTATATGTTTTTGTAAATCTGGCCTCTGTACTTTATCTGGGCTCTCTTGCTTTAGAAACCATCATGGGCATACCCATGATCTATGGCGTGATCGGTCTTGCCTTATTTGCTGCGGCTTATTCACTCTATGGCGGCTTATCTGCCGTTGCCTGGACAGATGTGATACAAGTTATATTTCTTATCCTTGGAGGATTGTTTACCACCTACCTCGCCTTAGACACGGTATCGGGTGGCGAGGGCCAATTGGAAGGATTAAGAATCATTTATGAAGCGGCTCCCGACCGATTTGCCATGATACTTGATAAATCCAACCCTGAATACAACAACCTTCCCGGAATTGGGGTTTTGGTTGGAGGCCTTTGGGTGGCCAATATATACTACTGGGGTTTCAACCAGTATATTATTCAAAGAACACTGGCTGCCAAATCATTAAAAGAATCACAGAAGGGTATTTTACTCGCTGCCTTTTTAAAACTCATCATCCCATTGATCGTTGTGATTCCCGGAATTGCCGCCTATGTGATGGTAAATGATCCCGAAATACTGGCC
>JBATIW010000541.1:0-16116 GCA_049668005.1 Maribacter sp. | reverse complement strand
AAAAATCAGCGATGAGTAGCATTAAATCACTTTTAGATTTTTACGTAACCAACTCTGATGGAAGCTCTAACTATGTAATACTTCAAGCATACATTGAAGGTGCAGATCAAGGTGATGTTCGTGTTTTAATATTAAATGGTGAACCTATAGGTGCTATGCGGCGTATACCGGGAACAGAGGACCATCGTTCCAATGTATCAGCGGGGGGCACTGTAGCAAGGCATTCCCTTACCAAGGAAGAAAAAGCACTCTGTAAACAAATAGGTCCCAAATTGGTCAAGGACGGACTTTATTTCGTAGGTATTGATGTAATAGGAGGTAAATTGGTAGAAGTAAACGTGATGTCTCCAGGTGGAATTACCTATATGAACAAGGTGTATAAAACAAAGATTCAAGCTAAGGTAATTGACTTTGTTGAAAGCAAGGTGATTGATAAACTTCAAGCTTTCGATAGGCGTTCTAGACTTAGAAACGAGGTTGAAAATGCGTAAGCTTTCAGTATCGAAAATAATATCCAATATTCAATCGGAGATTCCCTTTGAAGCTGTTTCCGAGGATTATTCCTTCAGCATAAAAATTGACAAATATGTACCCTATATCTGCGGTGCAGTGCATGATGGACATCAGTTTCGCACATCTTTATGGGACAATTGTATCCATACCGAACATGAACGCTGGTATGAGGAAGATCCTTGTACACAAGCGATGGTTAAGTCGCATCCCATAGTAATAGCCGGGCGTGATAGCAGATTTGAATATGATTTGAATCGGCCCCCCGAAACAGCGGTATTTGAAGAGGCATGGGGGAAGCAACTATGGAGAAAACCCTTGAGTAATGAAGAAAAAGAAGAGAGTTTAAGTAAGCACAATGCCTTTTACAGTGTCGTTGATGTTTTAGTGCATCAACTTGAAAAACTACATACGAATGTCATTGTTTTTGATATGCATAGTTACAATTGGAGGCGTTGGGATAGACAGGTGCCAACATGGAACCTAGGAACAGACAATATAGACAATGGGCGCTTTGGAGGTATTGTTGATTCTTGGAGTGCCAAGTTGGGCAGTATGGAATTGCCTGGGGACATTGCGCAAACCTCTCTGATCAATGATGTATTTCAGGGAAATGGGTATTTCTTAAAGTATATTACAAAGCATTTTAAGAATACCTTGGTTTTGGCCACAGAAATCTCAAAAGTGTATTGTGATGAACGTAGCGGAATAATTTATCCAGAAGTAGTGCGTTCTGTTGAGGAGCATTTAAAAGAATTGATACCTTTGCAAGTCAGGGAATTCCAAGAAAGTAAATTATGATACGCGAACAAGAGGCAACAGCTATTCAGAGGGAATATGCCGATTTATTTGATATTGATGCCAATCTAGACCGTTTGGTAAAAAAGATTGAGTTGCTCAATTATGTGAATCCGTTGAATATTGAAAAGGAAAAACATCGTTTTTTCGCTTCAAAATATACCGAGAACCCTTCGTTTAAATACCCAAAACTAAAGTTTAATCCCTATAAACTTCATCGACTCCTCTTTACACAACGTTTAGAGCGCATCAAAGATGAAAACATAAAGAAATTATATCAGGAGATAATCTATTACTACTCCAATATGATCCAGTGCATTGAGACTATTGGAGAGCATAGAAAATTTCATTATAATTCCTTGAGAGTGTATGGTACTCCCAATGAAAAGGATGTGCAAAACGCTCGCTTTATACTTCATTTCGCAGACGAGCCCCTATCAGGTGATATAGAAAAAATATATTCTGCCAAAGAAGCGAAGTCCTATTTTGAGGACTTTGGCAAGCAGTATGATTTTCCGGTAAATATTAAGATTGTAACCCATTTGTCCGCCGAGGCTATGGTGAGCAATAGTTTACAAGCCCTTTTAATCAAGAAAAACACAAAATTCAGTAAAAATCAGTTACTTACGCTTGCTAATCATGAGATTGGGGTGCATTTGGTCACTACTTTTAATGGTGTAAAACAGCCCTTACAGATTTTCTCTAACGGATTCCCGAATAATGTCGAAACCCAAGAAGGTTTGGCCGTCTTTAGTGAATATATGAGTGGAGCACTCACCTTAAAACGATTGAAAGAATTGGCTTATCGCGTTTTGGCCTCGGATAGCTTGATTAAAGGGTATTCTTTCGCCGATACTTTTGATATGATCCATAACCAGTACAAACTAAATAGGGAGGAAGCGTTTACAATCACTTTAAGAGCACAAAGAGGAGGTGGATTTACCAAAGACCGTCTTTATTTAAGTGGACTTCGTAAAATCTATAAAAGATATCTCAAAGAGGATTCCATGGATACTATGTTGACCGGTAAAGTAACGCTGGCCTTTGAGGACAATATCAAATATCTACAACATTTGGGGTTGGCCACAACCATTACCCACAATAATTTAGCCTATTCCAAAAACCTGAATACCAATAAGACACTGGATTTTATTCTCAATAATTTGAAGTAATGAAGTGAGTTAGAATGTTTCTCAACGTGTTACACTGCGTATACATTGTAAGATTGTGGCGACCAGGATTATGACTAAAACAACAATCGAAGTTGCTAATTCTTAAAATTGGTACTGCTAGGTAATTCAAAGCCTTCCAAATTGAAATAGGGGACTGCAGCCAAAAGATGGTCAAAAATATCGGCCATTATGTATTCGTAGCTAGCCCAACGTTTGTCACTGCTAAAAGCATAAATTTCAATCGGTATTCCTTGGGCTGTTGGGGCTAATTGGCGCACCATTAAGGTCATATCTTTGTTGATTCCCGAATGCTGATGTAGGTAATTATCAATATACTTCCTGAAAACACCAACGTTGGTTAGATTTTTACCGTTGATTAAAATAGACTTATCAATTTGATTATTTGTGTTGAACGAATTAATCGCTTGATCCCGTTTTTCAAGGTAATCGGTAATCATTTCTATATTCTTGAGGGATTCAATGTCGTCTTTCGTCAAGAAATGGATACTCTCTTGTTTTATGATCAAGGCTCTTTTTATACGTCTTCCATTAGAATCCATCATGCCACGCCAATTCTTGAAGGAATCGGAAATCAATGCATACGTTGGTATAGTAGTAATTGTTTTATCAAAATTCTGGACTTTAACAGTGGCGAGATTTATCTCAATGACATCGCCATCGGCCCCATATTTGTCAAAAGATATCCAATCCCCAATACGGACCATATCATTAATGGAAACTTGGATACTCGCTACAAAACCTAAAATGGTATCCTTAAAAACAAGAATAATGACGGCAGAGGCCGTACCTAAAGCGGTCAGGAATTTCCATAATTCAACGCCTGTCATAATCGAAAAGGCATAAAACAACCCAATGGCCCATGAGAAGATCATAAACACCTGAATGTAACTGTCTATGGGCTTATCTTTAAGGCTAGGTAGGGTTTTGAAATAATCCTTGACGGTATTAAGTAAACTTCTTATAATCCAAAGAAAAAGTATGATTCCAAAAACCTCAATCCCCTTTTGAATGATATCCTCCGCAGTTGGAAAGTCGCGAAAAATGGCAGGAATAGCTTTGTAAGCCAATACCAAGCGAATAATATGGGCGATATTTCGTGGCGCTTTGTTCTTTACCAATAAATCATCGAAATTGGTTTTAGACTTGGTGGAAAGACGCACGGAAACACTTCTTAGTATTCTTCGCAAAATATAATCGAGCACGAATAACAATAAAAGTATTCCGACCAGGAAAATAAGCATGTTAATGATTTCCGACCAGTCTTTTGACAAACCTGCAGCTATTAAATAATCATATATTCTATGTGATATTTTTTCCATTGGCAGTAAGTGTAAGAATCCATGCAGAAGTTTGTACGGTTCCTAAATTATACTTTGCAAAACTAGTCGATTAGGTTCTAAAACCAACATTTCAAAGCATTGTTTATTTTGGGTTGATATTATCTAAAAACTTTGCCTTCAGTTCAGGGGTCGGTACCATACATTCCTCTTTTTGTCCGAACCAGCGATACCTATATTTAGCCACTATATCGTATACGATATCCCGTAACTGACTGGGAATCAAATTTAGTACGTATGCCATTTTCCAAATTCCACCAAAAGAGCGACCTATTTTTAAGGCTGCCGTTGACTTCACATAGTAAGCGACCCCAGGTTCAATCAGTATAATGGAGTCAACCTTTGAAGTATCTATTTCACGTTCGCTGATCAGTTGTTGTCCTACTTCACCCTGTAGCGTTGCAAAACGAAACTCATCATTCTTATCGCGTTTTATTACAAACCGAACAGCGCCATTACATAGGTTACAAATACCGTCAAAAAGAATTATTTTTTTATTATTTTCCATGCAATACCTCGCGAATTTTCCCCTTGATGGGAGGGAAATGAATATTGGTTTTAAAGTTGAGCTGTTTCAATGGCACTACCTGTAAATTTAAATGAGTATCAATGTATCTCATAGAGCGTATTGGATTTGAAATAGGTGTTAAATCATATACGATTGTTCGTAACTACTTGATAATCAAATTTAGTACAAAATAATATGAATAAAGCCTATTTACTTCTTGGCCGCTACCAATTCCAACTTTTCCACACTTACATTAGTCGTAAAAACGCCATAGTTCACTATGGCTTTGTTCTTTTCCAAGCTATCAATACTACCTACCGCCTTACCATCAATTAAACGAACTTGATCACCAATTTTAAATACCGGTCTTGGTTTGTTCTTTTCTGCGACTACCGCCCTTTTCTTGGTCACTATTTTTTCTTGCCTAATTACCTTGACCTCTTTTTCAACTTCTTGGAGCACTTGGACTTTTTTTACCCGTGCTGCCTTGACTTCCTTGACCGATTTCTTCTTGCGCTTACTGTTTTCCGTCTCTACAATGCGTAATAATTCCGAAACCAATATCCGTTTCTTGTTATCTTGAAAATAAGTTTCGGCCGCTGTGTTCACTTTATTGCCTAGATAGATCATCCGCTGGTTATGGTCGTATAGTTCTTGGTAATTCTCCAGTTTGGACTTGATTTTGGAATTCAATGTTTCCAGGCGACGTGCTTCCTCTCTTGCTTTTAACTCTTCTTCATGCAGTTTAGAGCCCGTTTCAGCCATTTTGCTGCGTTCTTTCTGCAATTTGGCAATCGTAGCATCAAAACGTACTTTGCCACGCTCTATCTTCTTCTTTGCCTTGTTGATCAGCGAGTAGGGAATACCGTTTTTCTGAGCTACTTCAAAAGTGAAGGAACTCCCTGCCTGTCCGAGTACTAACTGGAAGGTAGGCTCCAAGGTCTTTGAATTGAAAAGCATGTTTGCGTTAGTACAATGGGGTAGCTCGTTCGCCAAGGCCTTTAAATTGGCATAATGCGTGGTGATGACTCCATAGGCCCCGCGTTCATAGAATACTTCCAAAAAAGCCTCAGCCAGAGCACCCCCCAATTCCGGGTCACTACCGGTACCGAATTCATCGATTAGGAACAAGGTGTCTTTGTTGCACTTTCGCAAAAAACTGTTCATGTTCTTCAATCGGTAACTGTAAGTGCTCAAATGGTTTTCGATGGATTGATTATCGCCAATATCTGTCAGGATTTTGTTAAATAAACACATGCTGCTTCGCTCGTGTGCCGGAATTAAAAATCCACTTTGCAGCATAAGCTGTAACAAGCCAATGGTCTTCAAAGTGATGCTTTTTCCACCTGCATTGGGCCCCGAAATGACGATAATGCGATTTTCAGGATGCAATTCAATGGTCTGTGGATAGGTTTTTTCACGCTTCAGCTTGTTGTTCAAGTAGAGTAATGGATGATATGCATCTTTCAGGATCATCTTCCTTTCCTCGCTTATTTTAGGCAATACAGCATTCATTTCCGAAGCATATTTTGCCTTGGCAGCGGTGATATCCATATGGGCCAAGAAATCTTGGTATTCTTCCAAGTAAGGGGCAAAGGGACGTATTCTATTCGTGAGCTCATTTAAAATACGCTGTATTTCCTCACGCTCATCAAATTCCAGGTTGTTGAGTTGTCGGCTGTATTTAAGCGAAGCTTCCGGTTCAATATAGACGATACTTCCCGTCTTGGAAGCACCCATTACCGTACCTCTTACTTTTTTTCGATACATGGCTTTTACGGCCAAAACTCGCCGGTTATCAACCACAGACTCCCGAATATCATCCAAATAATCTGAGGTTTTATAGGTACTCAAGGCCGAAGCGAAACTTTGGTTGATCTTGCCTTTTACTTGATTTATTTCCTGCCTAATGTTCAACAAGCTTACCGATGCATTGTCCTTTATCTCACCAAAACGGTCTATTACAGTATCAATATGGGCAGGAATCTCTGTGTTCAATTGAATTTCCTCAGTTGCTTCGAACAATAGCGGATAGTATTCCTTGAACTTTTTGAAGAATTTCTTGTGTTCAGCTATGGTCTTACAAATAGTTCCTATTCGTTTAAAACCAGTGATTTCCAAGGTGGTGTTTTCAATCTTAAGCAGTTTTAAATCCCCATCAATAGTATCAAAGCCATGATTGGGAATACGATTGTCACTGATTAGGGAAGATAAGTATTCCGAGGTTTGTGCCAGTGCGCTGTGAATTGATTCCGCATCGGATAGCGGCGCAACGCCCAATGCCCGTTCCTTACCCAATTCGGTATTGCAACGAACAGCCAGCTGCTCCAAGACCGTGTCAAATTCCAAATCCTGGAGCGATTTATTGTGAATCTTACCCATTTTGATAAATAATCGATTGCAAAGGTATGGTTTAGTGTTTAAATGACGAATCTTCCCGCTTGTCTTTGTTGGCTTATTTTAACTTTTTCCTCGACTTGTTTAGATAAATAATTAGTAAGCATTTACATACGATACTACCCCATTTTAACGTTCTATACAAAATTCAGCCCCAATGAAAAACCTTTACCAAACCATATTCAGTGCTATCGGTGCCATGCTTCTCATGGGTTGTAGTGCTACCAATAATCTTACCATGAGCGCTGTAGAGCCCGCTCCCATTACCCTTTCAAAAAATGTGACACGTATTGGTATTATTAATCGAAGTTTACCTTCGGAAGGAAATAAAACTGCTGATAAGATTGATAAAATACTCTCTGCCGAAGGACGGAATCTTGATAGCGAAGGATCAAAAGCTGCTATTTTGGCCCTGAAGGACCAATTGGATCGCAATGAATCGATTGAAGAAATAGTGATTATTGATGACCTTGACCATTTAAGGAAAGGATTAAGTGTATTTCCGTCAACATTGACCTGGAATGAAATTGAGACCCTTTGTGAGGAATATAGGGTCGATGCCCTATTCTCATTGGCTTTCTATGATACCGATACCAAAGTATCCTATAAGGCCACAATGCTCGAGATACCTAATGATCTAGGTATAAAAGTTGCTGTACCTGCCCACGAACTTACATTGAACACCTTGGTCGAGAACGGCTGGCGCGTATATGATCCTTATGCTAATAACATTGCCGATGAGCTTGTTTTTAGTGATCATGTGATTTCAGTCGGGAAAGGAATCAACCCCATTAAGGCCTATGAGGCCATAATAGGCAGAAAGGAAGCGGTTCTGCATCAAAGTAAATATATGGGAATGGACTATGCCCAGCGCCTATTACCCTACAAACACCGTGTTAACAGGGATTATTTCGTACGTGGCACTGATGCCTTTAAAATTGCCCAACGTAGGGCACAAGCAGGGGATTGGAATGGTGCAGCAGTTTTATGGCAGCAAGAAACTGAAAATCCAGATCAAAAAGTTGCTGGTAGGGCTTGTTACAATATGGCTATAAGCAATGAGATCAATGGTGATTTGGATAAAGCCATACAATGGGCCTCCAAAGCATATACCGATTACAATAACAATTATGCATTGAGCTATTTGAACACCCTGAAATATAGGGCACGACAAAAAGAAGTTTTGAACCAACAAATGTCACGTTGAACTTAGCTTAATAATCACAGTATCATGAATAAAAAACATCCATATTTAATTGCAGTTTTATTAGGACTATTATTGGCATTGGCAAGTTGTAGTGCTACTAAGGAATATACGATCAGTGCAATGGAGCCAGCTTCTGTGGACTTGGCCACCACCATCACGAAAATTGGGATTATCAACGAAAGTAATACTTCCCAAAGAAGTGAATATCATACACGCATTGAACAAATTTTATCTGCAAGGGACCACCAATTGGAACAAGACGGTATTGATGCCGCTATTTCAGGGCTGTTTGATGAATTAGTAAAGGACCAACGTTTTGATACCGTACAACTGATCCAAACCGAGGTAACCAATAGCAAGGGATTGGGCAATACCGCTGAGACTATTTCTTGGGATGCTATCAAGGAAATCTGTGATGCGAATAGGGTAGATGCCATTTTCTCCTTGGCCTATTATGAAGCTGATACGCAGGTATCGGTGAAAAAGAAAACAATTGAAGAACAGAATATGCTCCGGCAATATGAAAAAGTACAGGGTCATGAGATTACCTTGGAGACTTTGATCGAGAATGGATGGCGAATCTATGACCCATACAATCAAAAAGTGATCGATGAGTTGGTATTTAACGATCAGATTACCTCAACAGGTACAGGAACCAACGAAGTGGATGCCCTTTATGACATTAGTGACCGAAGGGAAGCCGTATTGGATCAAAGTAAAAATGCAGGTAGTTCTTACGGACTCCGCCTTTTGCCACAAGAACAAGATGTAATGCGTGATTATATGGTACGAGGTTCGCAAAAGTTAGTGGCAGCCAAAAATTTGGCCGCTGAAGATAATTGGCAAGCAGCTGCTGCATTATGGGAACAGGAAGTCGCTAATGAAAACCCTAAAATAAAGGCCAAGGCCTGTTACAATATGGCGTTTCATAGCGAAATGAACGGTAAATATGAAGAAGCCATGGAATGGATCGTCAAGGCCAATACCTTTGATGAAAATAAATATACCTTAGCGTATATGGATGTCTTAAGAGATCGTATTGCCCAAAATATAATCGTGGAAGAGCAATTACAGCGCAGTGAAATTGCTTCTTCTATTGGATTAAATTGAAATTGCAAATTTACGATGTTTCGCTTATTGGGTAGTATAAGAAGTGTTTTTAATGTTTTTTATACCTTCTTATGATGTGTTATTTTGATTTTAGTCAGATAAAAATTCTCGAATGTCATTTGACAGTTTTATGAAATCAGGTTCGTGTGTGTACATCATATGCCCTCCCTCATAATAGGTCATTTCTATTTTTTTTCTATCTATCCCATTGCGAGAAAAGGTGTATTCAGCATCAAAAAACGGGCATATTAAATCATAATATCCACTCGCTACCATCACTTTCATTTCCGTGTTCCGTCTCATTGTCTCCGCCAATTTTCGAGCAACATTAACATAGGAAGGCTCCCATTGTTTCCCTTTAGCAATAGGTCTCCATTTCCAATTTTTGTAAATTTTATCATTTGAAGTAATATAAGGACGATCCATTTTAACATTTAGATCTGAGGACAAATAATGATTTAAGGCAGCTGTATATGCCGCACTTATCTGGTAACTTGATGGGTCTCCAAGATGAGGACCATCGGATAATTTATCAATTTCATTTCCCATAAAGCGACCATCTAATCTGCCAACGGCAAAACCTTGGTCAGCAAGTAGTTCTTTTTGAAATCGATGCATTAATATCCTAAGGTTCGATTTTAAAATATAGTCCTTATCTAGACTCGTAAAATAGCTCAACTTTTCAGCCACCTCATTTTTCCCAACTGCACTAAGTGCTGTGCCTCTGTAAAGAGCCGCGGCATAAGAATTGTAAGTGTATTTTCTGCATTCATCTATAAATGATTCCAGTGTTTTTCCTTGCCCTGCTTTTTTATGATACCAGGCTGTTGCGGCCATACTTGGCAAGTATGTTAAATAAGAAGTTATATTGTCATTAATGGATGTTGAACCTGCATAGTCTAAGGCCTGAGAAATAAGTATTAAACCATTTAATGCCATGTTTTGCCCATCGCTCTCTAAAGCATTGGTCACTGCAACCGCTCTTGTAGTGCCAAAACTTTCACCGGCAATATATTTTGGCGAAAACCAACGATTATTTTCCGTTATCCACTGTCTCATAAATTTAGCAATGGAACGAGCATCTTCATTTAGACCCCAATAGTCTTCAACTTTACCTTTACCAATGACTCGGCTATAACCAGTACCAACAGGATCAATAAAAACAATATCTGTCAAATCAAATAATCCATTTTTATTGTCCACTAAATTATACGGTGCGGCTCCATCATCTTCTTTGGCATCGGAGTTAACTTTTACCAATTTGGGACCAAACATTCCCATATGTAACCAGACTGAAGCTGATCCTGGACCACCATTAAAAACAAAAGTAACAGGTCGTTTTGTTAGATCACTTAATCCTTCTTGGATGTATGCTACAGACCATATTGAAGCTACTGATTCGTCAGATTCATTTTTTAAATATGTTTCTGATGCGATAGCCTTATATCTAATTGTTTTACCTCCATTAGTTATTTGATGATTGGTAACAAATGACTTTGATTCTGGTACTGGCCTTACTACTTCTTGCTTTTCTTGTGCTGAAATGGAAATTGAAAACAGGAGAAATATGAAAAGGATATTAAATTTCATCATTGTTGTTCTTTTAGTTTTTTCAAATATAGTTGATTAAATGTTTCTCAGTTAGGGTAGTCGTATTAACGGATTTCTAGCGAATAGACAATTCAATAGCATAAACCATATCCAAATGCACCATGTAACTGGCAAATCTCTGCTGCGAATGAAACCCCTTTTTCGAGGGAGTTTTCAATCAGCGAGGCGGGTTTAATACTGGTATTGTCTTTGCCTCCGACGTAGGAAATTAGGAATCCGGTTATGAAGGCATCTCCTGCTCCGAGCGTGTCCTTTGGTATCACCGCTTTGGGCGCCTGTCTAAACCAAGATCGACCATCGAATAGAATGACTTCCTGAGGGCCCCGCGTGGCCACTGCCATGGTACAGCCACGATTCACAGCTTTCTCAAGAAGTTCCATCACTACTTCTTCCGTCCAATCGGCACAGGAAAAAAAAACGATGTCGATATACTGGCATAGGGAAAGTGCCAGTTCGTTGTCGAAGTCATCCGAAAAGTCGTAACTGACAAGGGGATGAAGTTGCTGTAATCGTGATATATAGTGATCCATATAGCTGTACACACTGGTATGCACGATTGAAAACGATTGCAAGTAATCGATATCGTCGAAAATGAAATCCATTGGAACGGATTGACTAATCCCACCTTCGTTCGATGAAATGAAAGTTCGCTCGCCTTTTTCGATTGTTAAAACTGCACGACCATTTGGTCCGTCAACATAGCGGCAATGGGAAGTTTCCACACCTGTTTCGGCTAGTGTTCGCTGCACATGCTTAGCACTCTTATCACTTCCAAAAACGCCTAGATAGGCGGCGTCGCAACCCAGCATTGCCGCATATACCGAAAAGTTGAGCGCATTACCACCGGGAAACATCGTCCGAATATGTACGTAGTCATCTACGACATTGTCGCCTATACCTATAACTTTCAAAGTGTTTTCTTCCATCATCAAGATTAGTATTCCACCTCACCCATATAACGGCGTGTTTCAAGTGGATGATTACGAATTTTCGCCAATGCTTCACGGTAATCACAGAGCACACTGTAGAACATGATCGGATTGAAAAACTCGACAACGGACTCTGGAAGCACATCAATACCGAGCTCTTTGGCGTCGATTACTATATAATTCTTCGCATAACTTTTAAGGAAGGTAATTACCCGTTGATCAAGTGGGCGAGTGCGACCATCATTCACCAACACAATGAAATTGGTTTTTTTGTCTGTAACTTCGAAAGGACCATGAAAAAACTCACCGGAGTGAATTGCACTCGCGTCTAGCCATTGCATTTCCATCAAAGAGCAGATTGCAAAGCCATACGCGTGTCCGTAGCTTGCTCCACTCGACAAAATATAGAACATTTTCTCATTCTGATAAGTCTCTGCAAATGTCACGACTCGCTCGCCCACTATGTTGCGTGCTGCTACAACCACATTGTCTATCTTTAGTAAAGCCTCATGGAACTCATCGTAATTCGCGTATCCCTCTGAATGCTGCAATATTTCAAGACAAAGTGCCAAGGTGATTGCCATCGGATTATTTTGAACACTAGATTCATCACCCCACTCGTAAACAAGGTTGTGATCCGAAAAATCGGCAATGTCAGATGACTTATTGTGAGTCAATGTGACAGTGAGTGACCCGGCTTTTTTTGCAACCTTCACCGCCTCAATCATCTCTGGTGTACCTCCACTATGCGAGCACAGGATGACAATCGACCGCTTTCCGAGCACCTTGGGTACCGCATGAACAAACTCGTTGGCCGTATAGAGTTCGGTACGCAATAGGCAGCTTTCACTCCCCAGAAAGAATTTGGCTGGGTAGAGATCTACTAGTGAACCTCCACAGGCAACTAAAAAGACCTCTGACATTTGAACACCAACTTCAGTTTTCGCCTTAAGCGTTTTGACTAGTGCTTTAGTATGCACGTTGATTGAATTCATAAAATTTAATTTTTATATTATACTAGGCGTTTTTTTAATTTCAATAAACGGAAATAGTCAACAAGATCATGGTTGTTATCATTAATAGTATAAGAAGGGGCATTACAAATTGTAACCACTTATTGAATCCTATTTTTACAATAGCCAATGCTGCTAATATTAAACTTGTAGGATTGATCAAATAGAAAAGACCCATACCATATTGATAGGTATCAACGATAGTTGCTCTACCAATGTTTACAGTATCTGCCAATGGTGACATAATTGGCATGGTTAAAACAGCCAATCCTGAGGATGATGGTATAAAAAAGGATAAACCAGCATAAATAAAGAACATGGCATTCGTAAATACCCCCTTGTTCATCCCTTCTGTTATTGTACTTGCGTGATATAAAATGGTATCACTAATTAACCCATCTTCCATTAAAATGGTAACACCACGGGCGATACCAATAATAAAGGCAACACTTAGTAAATCGGCTGCACCTTTTGCAAACGCCTCCACGAAAACACTCTCTTTGACCTTTCCAATAATACCAATAAGGATTGCCCCAACAAGAAACGTGGATGTCATCTCAACAAACCACCAATCTAAAAAGGACACACCAACGATCATAACAATAAAACATAATGAAAATACAGCGATGATGAGTCTCAGTCTATTTGTGAACTCCGTAGTTGCATTCTTAACATCTATTCCAAATAGTTTCTCTAAAGCTTCTTTTTGGCTATATATAAGAGACTTTGTGGGATCATCTTTTACACGCTTAGCATAGCGAAGAATATAAATAATAGTAATGGTCAAACAAACAACCAGCATGATTATGCGATTGTTGAGACCTGTTGTCCAATTTATTCCAGCCGCATCCGAAGCAATAATTGTTGCAAACGGATTTATAGTAGAGCACATTGCCCCAATTCCCGAACCGAGGAAAATACAGGCAAGCCCAACCATAGCATCATATTTTGCAGCGAGGAATACAGGAATTAAAATAGGGTAGAAGGCCATAGTTTCCTCCGAAAGGCCAAAGGTTGTACCTCCAGTTGCAATAAGTGTGGTTACTAAAATAATTAGGATGTACTCTCTCCCTTTTAATGTTTTTGCCAACCAAGATATTCCAGCATCAAATGCACCTGTGAGATTCATAATGCCAATTAAACCACCAATAATAAGGATTAAAAAGATGATATCTGCCGCCGCGATTATCCCCTTTATTGGCGATTTAACCAGAGCTGCAAGGCCTTGTGGTTTTGATTTAAGTTCTTTATAGGTATTAGGAATTCCTATAGGCTTATAGATATCACCACTTATGAATTTTTGAATAGGAATTTCAATGTTGAGGTTTCCCAAGGTTTCCTGGGTTGCTGGCAATTCGATGCTTTCTTCTAAACTTGTTTTTGTAAAAGTATTGTTTGTAACATTGTAAACTAGGTTATCATATTTTCCTGCAGGAACCAACCAGGTCAAAAGTGCTACAAGTCCAGCAATGAGGATTAGAATAGTCTGGGCCGTGGGAAATTTTAGTTCTTTCATCTATGAGTTCTTTTCCTGTTTTCTTTGTCTCTCAAAAGCACCAGAACGTTTGAGACATAATTCGTTACTACTGATATGTGTCGTCTGATAAATGAAGTTAGCCGAACACAACGACATTAACAAGCGAAGGCATTCAATACTTTTCAGAAGTTTTTATTTAATTTTAACCCTTTCGTCTCTTGACGCTTTTTTTCAGGAGCCATCTTCCCATCAACTGGGAGAGGAACTTTACTTAATCGATTTGGAAGAGATTACAGAATGAACGTAAGCATTCACGACAGTTGGGAACAGCCCTTAGCACACGAATTTGAGCAGCCCTATTTTAAGGAACTGGTCAACTTTGTTAAAACAGAGTATAGTCAACACCTTTGTTACCCACATGGAAATCATATTTTTGCTGCTTTTGACCATAGTCCGTTTGAAAAAACCAAAGTAGTCATCATTGGGCAGGACCCCTATCATGGACCCAATCAGGCAAACGGACTCTGTTTTTCGGTAAGTGACGGGATACAGCATCCACCTTCATTGATTAATATTTTTAAGGAAATTGAGAGTGATTTAAGCATTCCGTACCCCAAAAGCGGGAATCTGGAACGTTGGGCGGACCAGGGAGTATTGCTTTTGAACGCAACCTTGACCGTTCGTGCCCACCAAGCAGGGAGCCATCAAAAAAAAGGCTGGGAAACCTTTACGGATCATGTTATTAGAACAATTTCGAAAGAGCAGAAAGGCATTGTATTTCTCCTTTGGGGTGGTTATGCCAAAAAAAAGCCACTCTGATTGATGAAAACAAGCATTATATTCTTACCTCTGGGCATCCATCACCCTTAAGCGCCAATCGTGGGTACTGGTTTGGGAACAAACATTTTAGCAAGACTAATGAGATTCTTGTTCAAAATGGGAAAACACCTATTAATTGGTAATGATCCTATCATGATCCAACTTCTTGTCTATCAATTTTAAGTTGATCAATGTGTCCTGCACTTTTTCAAGTGTTTGGGAATCGATTTGGGATTGGCTCCACCGTGTCAACGACAACCATTCCTGAATATCCTCTAATTGCTGTTCGTAGCGGTTAGCCAATGTACGGTCTATACTCGGAATCTGTTTGAATTCAGTTGTGTATAGATTAATGACTTCCAATATATGTTTTAAAACAGAAGTATTTCCTTTTAGGAATTTAGCTGTGGCAGCAATCACAAAACAGGGCCAAGGGGTAGGGCAATCGCCCAATCTTCGAAAAATGCCTTTGTCAACCAATGGCTTGGTTGTAAAATGTTCCCACATAAAGTAGTCTGCATTGCCCTTCGTAAGCGCTTCAACCGCTCCATCCAAATTATTGATGACCTCGAATTGTAGTTTCCCGCTATTCCAGCCTTCATTTTGGGCATTTACATACGCCATAAGGTGACTACCACTCCCAAACCTACTAATTGCCGCTTTGGTGGTCTTTAGCTCTGGAATCGACCTATATTCGCTTTTAGCACCTACATGAATGCCCCAAAGCAGGGGAGAGGCAATATATTCCTGAACTATTTTCGTAGGATTCCCTTCGGTGATACTTTTTACGAGTCCTTCTGTGAGGATAATCGCTAGGTCCGTTTCCCCGTTTTCCAACATTTGGCACATTCTACCTGTGCCTTCAGGAATATCCGTCCATTGCAAATCAATTCCCCGTTCTTCGAATGCACTCTCCTCGATGGCCAAATGCCAAGGAAGGTTGAAATGTTCAGGCACGCCGATGATTTTTACTTTTTTCATTATTGGATTAAGAACAAAACTAGTTGGTTAATTTATCAAGGGTGTATTTGATCAGATTGTCAATAGTCTGTAAGGGGTTTTTAGAGAATTCGCCCAATACCCTGTTCGCAATAATACAATTCAAGGAAACTGCTTGGTGCCCCATAAGTTTACTGAGTCCGTAAATGGCAGAAGACTCCATTTCTAAATTGGTTATTCGCAGGTCTTTATACCGAAAGGACGTCAG